>NZ_JACAOM010000119.1:0-324 GCF_013386245.1 Pseudomonas sp. 21615526
AGGTAACCATCTTATGATGGCTGGGTTCCCCCATTCAGACATCTCCGGATCAAAGTCTGTTTGCCGACTCCCCGAAGCTTTTCGCAGGCTACCACGTCTTTCATCGCCTCTGACTGCCAAGGCATCCACCGTATGCGCTTCTTCACTTGACCATATAACCCCAAGCAATCTGGTTATACTGTGAAGACGACATTCGCCGAAAATTCGCAATTACTTACAAATTTTACCTTAGCCTGATCCGTTACCAGTGAAAGTAACGTTCAGTCTATCTTTCTATCACATACCCAAATTTTTAAAGAACGATCTAATCAAAGACTAGAAATC
>NZ_JACAOM010000120.1:0-359 GCF_013386245.1 Pseudomonas sp. 21615526
AGGTAACCATCTTATGATGGTTGGGTTCCCCCATTCAGACATCTCCGGATCAAAGTCTGTTTGCCGACTCCCCGAAGCTTTTCGCAGGCTACCACGTCTTTCATCGCCTCTGACTGCCAAGGCATCCACCGTATGCGCTTCTTCACTTGACCATATAACCCCAAGCAATCTGGTTATACTATGAAGACGACATTCGCCGAAAATTCGCAATTACTTACAAATTTTACCTTAGCCTGATCCGTTACCAGTGAAAGTAACGTTCAGTCTATCTTTCTATCACATACCCAAATTTTTAAAGAACGATCTAATCAAAGACTAGAAATCAACATTCACCATCATATCGATGGAATGCTCATTTC
>NZ_JACAOM010000121.1:0-8616 GCF_013386245.1 Pseudomonas sp. 21615526
CAGGTCGCCCTGGCCGGTGGACGTGATTTCTTCCAAGCAGTTGCTCGCCACCGGCCAGGGCGACCTGACCCGTGCCTTGAGCAAGGTGCTGCCGTCCCTCAACCAGCCGGCCTCGTCGGGCTTCGGTTCGACCTCGATCGTGCGCCCCATCAGCCTGCGCGGCTTGAACGGCGACCAGGTGCTGGTGCTGGTCAATGGCAAGCGCCGCCACAACAGCGCGCTGCTGAACAACGCCACCTCCCTCAACTCCGGCTCGCAACCGGTGGACCTGGACATGATCCCCACCGCCCTGGTGGATCACATCGAAGTCCTGCGTGACGGCGCCTCGGCGCAATACGGGTCGGACGCCATCGGCGGCGTGATCAACATCGTGCTCAAGCAAACCGACCACGGCGGCAGCTTGTCCACCACCTACGGCCAGAACTATGAAAACGGCGACGGCGAAACCGTGCGTCAAACCGGCAATGTCGGCCTGGCCCTGCCCAACGACGGTTTCATCAACCTCGCCCTGGACGTGAAGAAACAGGACGTCTCGGACCGTTCCGATGCGGCGCCGTACACCGACAGTGCCGGCAACACCAGCCAACGCCACACCTACTACGGCACCGGCTTGCCCGAGGCGAAGAACTTCAGCCTCGGCTACAACGCCGAGCTGCCGGTCGCCGACGCGCTGACCCTGTACTCGTTCTCAACCTACACCCACCGCAACTCGGAAAAGCCCCTGGCATTCCACCAGCCGCCGTCGTTCAACGGCATCCAGACCCCGTACCCGGAAGGTATCGAAGACAACCTGCGCTTCATCGAAGACGACTTCCAGGTGGCGTTTGGCGGCAAGGGCCAGGCCGCCGGCTGGGACTATGACCTGTCGAGCACCTACGGCCAGGACCATGCCCGGGCCACCCTCACCGACACCTACAACCTGAGCTACGGCCCGAACTCACCGACCTCGGTCGACACCGGCGTAAAAACCTTCAGCCAATGGACCAACAACCTCGACCTGACCCGCGCCTTCGACCTCGGCCTGTACAAGCCGACGCAGATTTCCTGGGGCCTGGAACAGCGCTACGAAGACTACAAGATCGGCAAGGGTGACCTCGCCTCCTACGCCAGCGGGCCGTTCGACACCGGTGCCAACGGCGCGATCATTCCACCCGGGACCATTTCCGGTGCCGGTACCACCCCGGCCGACGCCGCCGAAAAAAGCCGCATCAGCCTCGCGGGCTACGGCGAGATCGGCCAGGACCTCACCGAAAAATGGCACGTGGACCTGGCCGGGCGCTACGAGCACTACAACGACGGCTCGGGCACCACCACCAACGGCAAGTTCTCCACCCGCTACCAGCTGACCCCGATCCTGGCCTTGCGCGGCACCGTCAGCACCGGGTTCCGCGCACCGTCCCTGGCCCAGCAGATCTACAGCTCCACCTCGCAAACCAGCGTCAACGGGCAACTGTTCGACTACCGCAACGTGGCGGTGAACTCCGATGTGGCCAAGGCCCTGGGCGCGACCACCCTCAAGCCTGAAAAGTCGACCAACTACAGCATCGGGCTGACCCTGCAACCCACTGACAACACCAACATCACCCTGGATGCCTACCAGATCGTGATCAAGGACCGCATCGCCCAGACCGGTTACCTGGGCGGCACGCCGCAAATCAGCGCGATCCTCGCCGCCGCCGGGCTCAACCCGAACCAGGCGGTGACCTACTTCACCAACGCCCTCGACACCACCACCCGCGGCGTCGACCTGGTGGGCGACTACCGCCAGGACATCGGTGCCTATGGCAGCCTGAAATACAGCGCCGGCTTCAACTGGAACACCACCCAGATCGACTCGATCCACGCCTCGACCGTGGCCGCCCAGGCCCTCGGCCCGGACGGTGGCTATGACCGCCAGCGCCAGGGCAACCTCAAGTACGGCTTGCCGCAATCCAAGCTGCTGCTGGGCACCACCTGGACCTACGACAAGGTTGAAACCAGCCTCAACCTGACCCGCTACGGCTCCTACACCGAGTACGGCACCGCCGAGATCTACGACCGCAACTTCGCGCCGACCTGGATCACCGACCTGAACATCGACTACCACCTGACCAAGGCCGTGACCCTGAATGCGGGGGCCAACAACCTGTTCAACAAGTACCCGAAACGCACCGACCTGGTAAGCAGTTCCGGCGGCTTCCCGTACGGTACCTTTTCGCCTTACGGCACCACCGGTGGCTATTGGTACACCGGCGTGACGTACGCCTTCTGACCCAGCCCGCGGGGCCGGTTCACCGGCCCTGCGCCTGACCTTTTGCGGGAGCCTGCCCATGACCCGACGTACCGATCAACTCAAGCTGGGGGCCTTCCTGGCCAACAGCGGCCACCATGTATCGGCCTGGCGCCATCCCCTGGCCCAGGCGGATGCCAGCCTGGATTTCGAGCACTTCAAACACATCGCGCAAACCGCCGAACGCGGAAAATTCGACGCCTTGTTCGTCGCCGACGTGGTCGCCCTGTGGGGCCATCATCATGACGCCCTCAGCCGCACTGCCCGCGCCGAACACTTCGAACCCTTGACCCTGATGGCCGCTTTGGCAGCCGTCACCAGCAACATCGGCCTGATCGCCACCGCCACCACCAGCTACAACGAGCCGTACCATATCGCTCGCAAGTTCGCCTCCCTCGATCACCTGTCCAAGGGGCGCGCCGCCTGGAACCTGGTGACCTCGGTGGTCTCGGATGAGGCCTGGAACTTCGGCCGCGAAACCCATATCGACCATGGCGACCGCTACCAGCGCGCCGAAGAATTCCACGACGTGGTCAAGGGCCTGTGGGACAGCTGGGACGACGACGCCTTCACCCGCGACAAGGCCAGCGGGGAGTATTTCGACCCGGCCAAACTGCACACCCTGAATCATCGCGGCGAACATTTTTCCGTACGTGGCCCACTCAACGTCGCCCGCCCTCCACAGGGCCATCCGGTGCTGGTGCAGGCCGGTGCGTCGGAACCCGGCAAGGCCCTCGCCGCCCGCGTTGCCGAGCTGATTTTTGCGGTCAACCATGACCTGGCCGGCGCCCAGGCTTTCTATCAAGACATCAAGCAACGCGCCGCCGCCTTTGGCCGTGACCCCGACCACATCAAGATCCTGCCCGGTGTCACCCCGTTTATCGGCGAAACCCGCGAACAGGCCCAGGCGCTGTTCGAAGAATTCCAGGCCCTGGTGGACCCGGTGCTGGGCCTGCGTTTCCTGGCCGACACCCTGGGCGATGACATCGACCTGTCGGGCTACGACCTCGACGGCCCGCTGCCGGAAACCCCGGTAGGCCAGCGCGGCAGCCGTCGCGACAAACTGCTGGAACTGGCCCGCAGCCAGAACCTGAGCATCCGCCAGCTGTACCTGCACCTGACCGCCGGCAACCCGGTAATCGGCACCGCCGAAGACATTGCCGACTTCTTCGAGCAGTGGTTCGAAGCCCGTGCCTGTGACGGGTTTAACGTGTTCTTCCCGTACTTCCCGGGCGGCATCGACCTGTTCGTCGAGCAGGTGATTCCACTGCTGCAGCAACGCGGGCTGTTCCGCACCGAATACGAAGGCACCACCCTGCGGGAAAACCTCGGCCTGCCGCGCCCGGCCAATCGCTTTACCCAGGGAGTTACACCATGAAGCGCAGCGCATGGATGCTGGCAGTCGGCAGCCTGTTCGTCTCGAAGGCCTTTGCCCTGAACATTTTGCTGAGCAACGACGACGGTTATCAGCACCCCAATATTCGCGCCCTGTACACCGAGCTCAAGGCCCAGGGGCATACGGTGCGGATTGCCGCACCGCAGGCCGACCAGAGCGCACGGGGCGGTGCGTTTTTCTTTGGTCGCGAAGTCACCGTTGGCCATGACGACGACCCGGCCTACCCCGACAGTTACTACATCAGCACCACTGAAAACGGCGTGTGCCAGAGCCCCGAATGCGCCGGCAAAGACGTGCAGATCGAAATCAGCGGTACGCCGGTAATGGCCCTGCTGATGGGCCTGAAAAAAGTCATGCCCCACCCCGACCTGGTGATCGTCGGCCCCAACCCCGGGAATAACCTGGGGGCGATCAACAGCGCTTCCGGCACGTTCAACGTCGCCAGTGTCGCGGTGCAGGCGGGCATTCCGGCGCTGGCAGTCAGCACCGATTTGAAGGAGGCAGACCCACAACGCGCGGCGCAACTGGTGGCGAAACTGGTCAATGCCCTGGACCAGCATCGCCAGCCCGACGGCGCGCTCTTGCCCAAGGGCCTGGGCCTGAATATCAACCTGCCAAAAGACCCACAGATCAAGGGCGTGAAACTCACCCGCATCGGCAGCTACGTGGGTTTTGAAGCGGTGTACACCGACGACCTCAAGCAATTCAAACTGCCGGGCAAACCCGGCATCGGCTTCCAGTACAGCCCCGCCGCCACCGCCGAGCAGCAGAAGCAGGATGAGGCGGTATGGCTCAACAAGGGTTACTTGACCATCAGCCCGTTCAGCGGCCTGCCGGAGTCGATCAACGCCGGCCCCGCGCTGCAAAAACAACTGGCCCGCGAGGTGCAGCCATGAGTTCGCGTTTTTCCCTGGGGTTTCTCAGCCGCGTCTACAGCCCCGGCTTCGAGCCCAAGGTCTACCGCGACACCGTGGAGTTATTCAAGGTCGCCGAAGAGCTGGGCTTTGACAGTGGCTGGGTGGCGCAGCACCACTTCGCCAGCGAAAACGGCCGCCTGCCCTCGCCCCTGGTATTGCTTGCCGCCATCGCCCAGCGCACCCGGCGGATCAGCCTGGGCACCGGGATTATCGTGTTGCCCCAGGAAGCGCCGCTGCGCCTGGCGGAAGACGCCTCGGTGCTGGACCTGTTGAGCAATGGCCGGCTGGAGCTGGGCCTGGGTGCGGGTTTTGATCCCGACACGTTCACCGCATTCGGTCGTGAGCCTGAGGCGCGCCACCGCGATTATGAGCAGCACCTGCAACAGTTGATCCATGCCCTGGGCAACGCCCCCCTGACCGACAGCGGCTCGCGCCTGTTGCCACGGGCAGCCGGCCTTGGGCAGCGAATCTGGGAAGCCACCTCACGGGTGGAACGGGTGGCCGAGCGCGGCCACGGCCTGATCATGGCGCCCAACCCGCACCTGCCGCCCGAAGCCGGGGTAGAACTGGTCAACCGCTATCGCAACGCCTGGACCGGTGACAACGGCACCCCGCCCCGTGTCACCCGGGTACAGGCGCTGATCCCGAACCCGGACGCCGCCACGCGCAACGATATCCAGGCCTACGTGCAACGCCAACAGAGTATCGGCGTGTACAAGGCGCCGATGGATGATGATTTCGACGCCACCCTCAGGCGCCTCGGCATCCTGCACGGCCCGGTCGAGCAGATCATCGAGCAGTTGCAGCAAGGCCCGAGCCTGACGGCCAACGACCACCTGGTGCTGCAAGTACAGACCGCCAGCACCCCGCTGCGGGAGGCGATCCGCGCCCTGGAAATCATCCGCGAACAGATCGCCCCGGCCCTGGGCTGGCAACCGACACTGCCCCAAGGAACCCTGACATGAGCTTCAAACTGGGCTTTCTCAGCCACGCCTTTGGCGACGATCCACAGCAGGTCTACCGCGACCTGATCGAACAATTCGAAGTCGCCGAAGCCCTGGGTTTCGACGGTGGCTGGATTGCCCAGCACCACCTGAGCAATGGCTTTGGCCGGCTGCCGTCGCCGCTGGTATTGCTGGCGGCGGTGGCCGAGCGAACCCGGCATATCGAACTGGGTACCGGGGTGATCGTGCTGCCTTTCGAAGACCCGATCCGCCTGGCGGAAGACGCCAGTGTGCTCGATGCACTCAGCGGCGGCCGGGTGCAATTGGGCCTGGGCAGCGGCGGCGCCAACCTCGACAATTTCAGCGCGTTTGGCCGTGATGCCGTGCAACGCCAGGTCGATTTCAGCGACCACCAGCAGCAGGTCCAGCAGTTACTCGACGGCGAGGCATTGACGCCCCACAGCGCGCTGACCCTGCAACCGCCAGCAACCGGCTTGAGCAGCCGCTTGTGGCACTCTCACGGCAGCCTCGAAGGCGCGGCATACACCGCCAGCCAGGGCAACGGCTTGCTGCTGGGCACCGCCACCCACGATCCGCTGACGGTGCAAAAACCCCTGGCCGATGCCTACTTGAATGCCTGGACCCGCACCGATCGCCCACCGAAAATCGGCGTGGTGCGGGCAATTTTCCCGGCAGCGGATCGCGCCGGTGCCCAAGCGGAACTGGCGGTGGATATCGAGCGCCACATCCCGCGCCTGCAACGCGAAGGCCTGATCGATCAAGCCGTGGACCTGCAGGAGCACCTGCGCCTGATGAACGTGCACCACGGCCATCCCGACGAAGTGATCGCCAGCCTGCAACAGGACCCGTCCCTGCTGCCCTATGCTGACTACGTGATCGCCGTGGTCCAGGCCGAAAGCTCGACCCAGGCGCAGATCCTCAAGCGCCTGGAAATCATCGCCCGGGACATCGCCCCGGCCCTCGGATGGCGAGGACGAGAGTAGGATGATCAAACGCCCTGAAAGCGTCAGCTCCCGTAGCAGCTGTCGAGTGAAACGAGGCTGCGTAGCGGTGTGCCAGATACACCGCGAACGCAGCCTCGCCGGGGCTCGACAGCTGCTACGACGACGCGTGATGCTGATGCCAAACTATGGAGCCCGTGTATGCCCCTTGAATTCAGTTGGTTGATGCCCCTCTGTACCCCCGACTGGGCGGCGCGGCCGGGGCAGTGGATCCAGCTGGCCCAGGCGGTGGAATACGCCGGCATCGACGGCCTGTGGATCCCCGGCGGCGCGCTGTGTGCCGACAGCCTCGGTGTGGCGGCGGCGTTATGCGCCCACACCCGACGGGTGCAATTGTCGGTGAGCGTACCGCCGGAAGTCATGCTGCCGGCGGCCCTGGCCACCACCCTGCAAAGCCTGCAATCGATCAGCAGCCACCGGGTGCGCCTGCACTTGCCCGACGGCGAACAAGGCAGCCTGCGCAGTGCGTTTGGCGAATGGCTGAACCGCGACCAGCGCAGCGAACGCATCGGCGAATACCTGGAGATTCTCCAACAACTGCTGGCACCGAATGACGGCGGCCTGGATTATCAAGGCCGCTATTTCCAACTGGAAAACGCCGGCGTCGCCCGCCGCGAACTGCCCGCGCCGCCACTGGTGCTGGACGACAGCCAAAGCCACGCGCTGGTGGCTGGCCACGCCCAGGTCTGCCTGTTGCGGCCTGGGCATCCGCAGTGGCTGGCCCAGGAAATACAACGCTGGCGCCAGCTTCAGCCGGGCCTGGCCTTTGCCTGTACCTTCGGCCTGGTCATCGGCGACAGCGAGGACCTGGCCTGGGAAACCGCCGCCGCCCTGCTGCCGACCCAGGACCTGCCCAACCACCGCATCGCCACCGTGCCCCGCGACCGTCACCCGTTGCGCCAGTGGGAGATCCACCCGAACCTGCTGCAACTGCACCCTGGCCAACCGTTGATCCTGGTGGGCACGCCCCGCCAAATCGCCACGCGCCTGCAGGAACTGCACGGCCTGGGCCTTGGCCACATCATCCTGCAAGGCGGCCCGGCGGTCGGCGAAGTGCTGCGCTTTGGTGAACAGATCCTGCCGCTGCTTTTTCAACACGGCCTGCGCAAGGAGCGCCTGCACCATGAACACTGAGGTTCGCCCCCCGATCCAGCTCGACTGGTTCCTGCCCACCAATGGCGACGGTCGCCACCTCACCAGCAGCGGCCTGCCCAAGGTCGGGCTGTTCCAGCAAGGCGAACGTGCCCCCACCCTCGATTACCTGCGCCAGATCGTGCGGGCTACCGAACAGGCCGGGTTCGACGGAATCATGGTGCCCACCGCCAGCGGTTTCGAGGATCCGTGGCTGATTACCGCGGTGCTGGCCCAGGAGGTGCGACGGCTTAAATTCCTCCTGACGTTGCGACCAGGCATGGAGCTGCCGGCCTATACCGCCCACCGTGCGGCGACCTTGCAATTGCTCAGCGAGAATCGCCTGGCGTTGCATGTGGTGACGGGGTCCAGCCGTTTTGAGCAGCGTTCGTTGGGGGACTTTCTCGAACACGATGAGCGTTATGCGCGTACTGCGGAGTTTTTGCAGGTGTTCCAGGCGGTGTGGGCTGGCAAGCAGCCGGCGCATCCGGGGCGCTACTACCGCAGTGGGATCAACACGCCGGTGGCGCCTGGGGCCGAGGTGCCGGCGATCTATTTTGGGGGCGCCTCCGAGGCTGCCGAGCAGGTGGGGGCTGCCCATGGGCAGACGTACCTGATGTGGTGTGAGCCGCCGGCGATGATTGCCGAGCGGGTGCTGCGGATGCGTGAGTTGGCCGCGATGCAGGGGCGGACGTTGCGCTTTGGGTTGCGCTTGCACATCTTTGCCGATCGCACTGACGAGGCGGCCTGGGCGCATGTGGAGCGGCTGTTGGAGGAGATACCCAAGGACGCCATTGACCAGGCGCAGCGGCAGATGGCCAAGTATGAATCGGTGGGGCAGAGTCGCCAGACCGAGTTGATGAAAGGCCGTGGGCGTGGGGCGCGGGAGCTGGAGGTTTCGGCCAACCTCTGGGCCGGTGTGGGCCTGGTACGGGGT
>NZ_JACAOM010000122.1:0-33231 GCF_013386245.1 Pseudomonas sp. 21615526
TGGAACCACCACCACCCGATGAGCTGCTGCTGGAACTGGAGCTCGAACCGGAGGAGCTGGAGCCCCCACCAGACCCCGACCCGCCGCTGATACCGTGAGCAAAGATGAACAGCGCCGCGAACGAAGCGAATGGAAACGCCAGCAGCCATCCCGTGGCGCCCTTGTCAATCAATGCCCCCACGATCCCGTACACCACCAGCACCGCCAACAGCCGCGCGATAAAGCCCACCTGGCTCTCTTGCCACATGCTCTTCATCACCAGGAACAGGCCCAGATACAGGCCCAGGACCAGCAACCCTGCGAATGGATAAGCCAGCCAGTGAATAAGGGATATCTCGCGCACGAAGTTATCGGTCAGCAGCACGCCGGCGATATAGCCCAACAGCACCAGCACGGTATAAAACGCCGCCCTCGCCTGCCACAACGCGCCGAAAGTAGCGCCACCGATCAACATGCACAGGGGCAGCAACAGCAAATAGACCGGCCAGTCCTTGCCGCCCGCCACCGCGACCAGCACCACGGTGACACCGACCACCGCCATCAGGGCCCGGCGCCAAGGGAGTTTTTCGGCCCCCATCAATACCCCGACCACCCCGCCAAACATGAACGCCAGGAGCACCGCATACGCTTCAGGCGCAACCCCGGCCTTGGCCACCTCGGGCAAGTTGCCGCCGTCCACCAATAGCGTCAGGTCGTCCACCGCCTGCTGCACGCCGCCGGCGTAATCGCCCTGGCGAAAGGCCGGGGTGATGTGTTCTTCGATGATGCGGTGGGCCAGCAGGTCGGTGACCACGCCTTCCAGGCCGTAACCGACTTCGATCCTAACCTTGCGATCGTCCTTCGCCACCAGCAGCAGGATGCCGTCGTTGACGTCCTTGCGCCCCAGTTTCCAGGCACGGAACAGTTGGTTGGCGAAGTCCTCGATGCCAACGCCCTGGGTGCTCGGCAGCAGCATCACCGCCACCTGTGCGCCCTTGCGTTGTTCCAGACCGGCAAGTTGCGTGGTCATGCGGGATTGAGTGGCAGCGTCGAGGGTTTGGGTCAGGTCGATCACGCGCTGGTCCAGCGCAACCGTGACCGGCGCCGGGGGAACGGTATCGGCCCACACCTGCGAGCCGGAAACGATCAGTAGCAAGCCCAAGACACATTGCCGTAGGAACACCATCATGTTTTGTTACCTGAAGTTTCATCCTGAATCGGCCGACTTTACCCTATCGACGCTATAAACAGGTGACCCGACGCCACCGACTATCTAGACTTACGCCACCCCCACACACGCCCTACACGAGAACGCCATGGACCTTCAGCAGCGCAACAACGTCAGGGTGTATGGCAGCGGTCCCACGACCCTGGTTTTCTCCCATGGCTTCGGGTGTGATCAGACCATGTGGAATTATCTGTTTCCTCACTTCACCGGGCGTTTCCGTGTGGTGCTGTATGACCTGGTGGGGGCTGGCCAGTCCGACCTAGGCGCGTACGACAGCGAAAAATACAGCTCACTCGCCGGCTACGCCCATGACTTGGGCGAGATTGTTGATGAATACGCCGTGGGCCCGGTGGTGCTGGTGGGGCACTCCGTCAGCGCGATGATCGGCGCCCTGGCCGATCGCCAGGCGCCCGGAACAATCGCCGCCCATGTGATGATCGGTCCTTCGCCGTGCTATATCGATTCCGGTGACTACACGGGCGGGTTCACCCTCGACGATATCCATTCGTTGCTCGATACCCTCGACAGCAATTACCTCGGCTGGTCCAGCACCATGGCCCCGGTAATCATGGGCGCACCCGGGCAACCTGCCCTCGGCGAAGAACTGACCAACAGTTTCTGCCGCACCGAGCCGGACATCGCCAAGCGCTTCGCACGGGTAACCTTCCTGTCGGACAACCGCCAGGACATCGCGGGCCTGATGACCCCCACCCTGATTCTGCAATCCACCGATGACTTGATCGCACCGGTCTGCGTGGGTGAATACCTGCACGCGGCGTTGCCCGCCAGCACGTATTGCCTGGTCGATAACGTGGGGCATTGCCCGCACATGAGCGCACCTGGCGCCTGCTCAGCGGCCATGGACAGTTTCCTGTTGCCATGGGTGGGTGCCGATGCCAGCCGATAACCTGTCGTTGCCGGACTCTCAACGTTTGTTCGACGGTGCGCCCTGCGCCTTGGTAGTCACCCGGGAAGACGGCACCATCGTGCAGGCCAACCAGTGCTTCAGCGACTGGACCGGCTTCAGCGTCGAGGAGTTGAAAGAACGGCGGTTTCAGGACTTGCTGACGATGGGCGGACGGATCTTCCATCAGACGCACCTGGGGCCGCTGATGAAAATGCAGGGCTCCATCGCTGAAGTAAAACTCGACCTGCTGCACCGTGACCGGCGCACCGTCACGGTATTGCTCAACGGCGTCAGGTACGAACATGCCGGCATTGCCTATAACGAACTGGCCCTCTTCGGCACCACCGACCGCGACAAGTACGAGCGCGAGCTGCTCAACGCGCGCAAACTGGCTGAAGCCTTGTTGCAGGAAAAGACCGCCGCTGAAGTCGCGCTGCATCAGGCCCAGGCCGAACTGAGCAGCGCCTATGAAATCGCCCAGCGCCGGGCGCTGTTTGCCGAGCAGATGGTCGCGATTGTCAGCCATGACCTGAAGAACCCGCTTACCGCGATCAAGATGGCCTCGGAGTTCCTCGCCCGTGGCGAGCGCAGCCCCAAGGAGCGCCAACTCCTGGGGCATATCGGCCTGTCCACCGAACGGGCGCAGCGGATGATCGCCGACTTGCTGGACTTCACCCAGGCCAGAGTCGGCCAGGGCATCAGCATCAATCCCGTAGCACTCGACCTGCACGCCGTCACCCGTGACAGTCTCGACGAGTTGCAAGTGGCGTTCCCCACGGCGACCCTCGAACATCACGCCACGGGCAGCGCCCGCACGTTCCTGGATGCCGACCGCATACAACAAATCATCGGCAACCTGGTGGCCAACAGCGTGGCGTACGGCGACCTGCAACAGCCGATTACCGTCACCTCGCACCAGGACGCACAAGAGAGCCGGCTCTCGGTGCACAACCACGGCCCGGCGATTCCCGAAGCGTTGATGGCCGGCTTGTTTGAGCCCATGACCCGAGGCACGGAGCAGGACAGTGAGGTGCGTAGCGTTGGCCTGGGGCTGTTTATCGTGCGGGAAATTGCCAAGGCCCATGATGGAGGTGTTTCGGTGAGCTCAAGCCCGGACCGGGGCACTACCTTCAGTGTGCACTTTCCATTGCGCCACCCATGAGCGCGGCAGCCACAGTGCCGTGAACAACGGTTTGGACTGACCCCGTCAACACCACGCCGCCACGCCCATCCCAATGCACCGTCACGGTACCGCCATCGCATTGCACGTCGACGGTGTCATCCAGCAGCCCACGACGAATCCCGTTGACCACCGCGCCACAACAGCACGAGCCCGAGCCCTGCGGGATGCCGCCGCCCCGCTCCCAGATGCGCAGGCGGATATGGCTGCGATCCAGCACTTGCACGAAATGCACGTTGGTCTTGTTGGGGAACAGCGGGTGGGTTTCCAACGACGGCCCAAGCGTCGCGATATCGACCGCCGCCAGGTCGTCGACAAAGAAGGTGCAATGCGGGTTGCCCATGCTGCACGCCGCCGGGTCGCCCTCCAGCGGCAAGCGTTCGGTGTCCATCGCCTGCGCCAGCGGAATTTTTTCCCAGCCCAATGAAGGCAGCCCCATGTCCACCGACACCCGCTGTCCCGATTCGCGCACGCAGGTCAGCAGCCCCCGGTTGGTTCGCAGCACGAGGGTGGCAGTGCCGGCTTCGCGCATCAGCATGTCTGCAACCCCGCGGGTGGCGCTGCCGCAGGTGTCGAGCGGGGTGCCGTTGGGGTTCCAGAATTTGATACGGGCGGCCGCGTCAGTGCAGTCGAGCACCACGGCCAATTGATTGAAGCCGATGCCGCGATGACGGTCACCCAGGCGGCGGGCGATTTCAGCGGTGATCGGGTCATGCTGGCCGCGCCGGTCGATCACGATGAAATCATCACCGTGGGCGTGCATCTTCACGAACTGCAAAGTCATGGGGCGTCCTGTTCTCGACCGGGCTTGGCGGGCTAGGATAGAGGGCTGGCGGGTATTTCATCAAATTCCCATCACGGGCATGGTAGCGTGACTTTGCCCCGCCCGGGTCAATCCATCCCTGAGGAACAGCATGCTACAACGCCCTCTGCACACCGTGGCCCTCGCCGCGCTGCTCGCCGCGTTCGCCAACGCCGCCTTTGCCGCGCCCCAGGTCCTGAGTGCCTGCCAGCCCGCCACCTCGAATCCGACCTCCAAATCGCTGCTGGCTGCCGCCCAGCGCCACCTCGGCGACCAGCCCGACGCCCTGCCCCATCTGCACACCGAAGGTACCCTGCCGAACCACGGCATCCGCGAGCAAAGCATCGCCGCCGAGAAGGATTGGCCAGTCATGCGCCAGGCGGCCCTGGCCTGGCGCCTGAGCCGTGACACGCGCTACCTCAAGCAAGTGGATGACTACCTGAGCGCGTGGGCCAGCACCTACCAGCCGGACTTCAACCCGATCGACGAAACCAACCTCGACATGCTGATCAGCGCCTACGCCCTCACCGCCAGCGACCTTCGCCCCCAGACCCGCGACGCCACCCGCGCGCTGCTGACCCACCTGGGCAATGGCTATATCGAGCGCATCAAGCAGTTCCACGGCGAAAAGAAAGCCACCAACACCAATAACTGGCAGAGCCACCGCGTAAAACTGGTCACGGTGGCCGCCGCCGCACTGGGCGACCGCGAGATGCTCGAACAGGCCTTCCAGCTGTTCCGGCAACAGATCAACGACAACGTACTGCCCGACGGCTCGGTGAGCGACTTCCAGGACCGTGACGCCCTGCACTATGTGGTCTACGACCTGGAGCCGCTGGTGCAGGCCGCGCTGGCGGCCAAGCCCTACGGCATTGGCGGCAACTGGCTGGACGTCACCGCGCCCCACGGTGGCTCGCTGAGCGAAGCACTGGACTGGCTGGCGCCGTATGCCAAAGGCCAGCGCAGCCACGAAGAGTTCGTGCATACCCACGTGCAGTTCGACCGGGACCGGGCCCGCGTAGGTGAGCCTGGCTACAGCGGCGAATGGAACCCGAAAAGCAGCAATACGCTGTACTGGCTGGCGGCGCAGTTGGACGCCCGGTATCTGCCGGTGGCCGAACAACTCGCGCCCAAGCCTTCGGACTGGATCAGCGCCTGTTATTTGAAGTGAGTCGCCCGGTAGACTGAGCCGACTCACCCCTTCGAAGGATCGACCATGCTTATTGTGTTCAGCGGCCTGCCCGGCACTGGGAAGACCACGATTGCCAAGGCCCTTGCCGGCCAATCCGGCGCCGTGTATCTGCGCATCGACACCATCGAGCAGGCCATCCGCGATGCAGGGGTACTGGAGCAAGGCGTGGGCAGCAGCGGTTACCAGGTGGCCAATGCGCTGGCGTTGAGCAACCTGTTGCTGGGCCACACGGTTGTCGTCGATTGCGTTAACCCGGTGGCTGAAAGTCGTCAGGCGTGGAGCGACACTGCGCTAAGCGCCGGTAAGCCGCTGGTGAATATCCAGGTGGTGTGCTCCGACCCACACGAACACCAACGTCGCGTGGAATCACGCACCAGCGATATTCCGGGGCTCACGCCGCCCACCTGGCAGTCCGTCCTGGCCCATGAATATGAGCCATGGGCCGAGTCGCCATTGACCGTCGATACGGCGCGCTTGCCTCCCCATGAGGCGCTGACGATGATCAACGCTCAGCTAAGCGCCTAGAGCGCACTCTCCAACGCTTTCATCAACACCGGGTCGCGCCCGTAAATGTCCGGCGCGTAGAGCAACGCGCCCTTGCCATCGACCTGCACCGTCCAATACCCCAGCAGCACCGGTACCGGCGTCGCGAGCCGGAACTCGTGGGTGGTTTCCGTCGCCAGCAATTCTTCGGTGCGGATCTTCTCCGCCGGGCTCACCAGGAAGTCGCGCAACAGCAGCGGCTGCTCAACCCTCACACATCCCGAACTGAAGGCCCGCGGGCCCTTGGAGAACAGCGGCTGGCTCGGCGTGTCGTGCAGGTACACCGAATACGGGTTGGGAAAGCGCAGCACGATCCGGCCCAGCGGGTTGCGCGGGCCGGCGCCCTGGCGCAGCAGGATGTTGCCGGGGTGCGACCAGTCGACCTGTTCCGGTGCCAGCGAGTTGCCCTGGCTGTCGAGCACTTGCAGGTTCTGCTGGCGCAGGTATTCGGGGTTCAGGCGGATCGCCGGCAGCTTGTCCTCGCGCATGATGGTGGGCGGGATGGTCCAGGTGGGGTTCAGGGTCAGCCGGGTGATGCGCGACTTCAGCAGCGGCGTCTGGCGGTCGGCGCGGCCGACTTGCAGGCGGGTTTGCCACACGGGCACGCCACCCTGGTAGAAGCTCAGTTGCGCCGCTGCCACGTTCACCAGCACGCCCTCGGGTTCCAGGTCCCGGGACAGCCAGCGAAACCGTTCAAGGTTGATGCGCAATTGTTCGCGGCGAATCGCCGGGCTGATGTTCAGCTCGGTGACCGTGCCGGGGCCGATCACGCCGTCGGCTTGCAGGGAATGACTTTGCTGGAAGGTCTTGACCGCGTTGACCAACTCGCCACGGTATTGCGTCCCCGCGGAGGTGGCGCTCAGGTAGCCGCCATTGACCATTCGCCGCGCCAGTTGCGGCACCCGCGAATCGTCCATGCCTGGGCGCAACAACGGGCCGCTGGCCACGGCCTCCCAATGCTGCAACGGTTGCTGGCGCAAGGCGGCGTAGGCACTGCGCAGGCCAAGGTATAGCGGCGCGCTCGGGCGGGCCTGGTCGAAGGCTTGGGCGACGTTCTGCATGCCGGCCTCGGCCATGGCCAGCAATTGGGTGTCGGGGTCCGGGGCCGGTTGCGAATGCCAGACGGGCTCGAAGCGCGACTGCTGCAAGCGGCCGAAATGCAGGTCCTGCAGGGCTTGCAGGTACTGCTGGCTGGTACCGATATCGATGCACAGCACGTTCCCCGTGGCATCCGCCGGGGGCAGTCTATAGTGAGTCGGGTCCAGGCCATCGTCGGCCAGCAACTGCAGTTGGGCTAGCAATGCGGCGCGGCGATCCCCCTCGGACCACAGCACCACGTCGCCCTGCTGCTGATAAAACGCCTGCAAACGCGCCAGGGAAGGCGCATCGACCTGCCCGGCCGGGCCTGGGCAAACGGTCGACAATTGCGAGAGCGCCAATTGCACCGGGGCCGGCGACACCACCAACAGGTCTTCGGCTGTCGCGACCAGCGGTGCAACGAGCAGGCAAATGCTCAAGTAACATGCGTGTTTTTTGAACAATCGCTTAGCTCCCATCCACGGCGGAGATGCTTTATACATGCTGACCTTTTGCTGCCGACTCGGCCTGATCATCTCGACCTTTGCCTCGCTGAGCACCGTTGCGCTCGCAGACACGGGTAAACCTCTTACTCTGTATAGCAGCCTCGCCCACGCCGCTCCAGAACTCAACCCCGATGTACTGAAAAGAGCCTTGAGCGCCATGCAATGCGCGGTGGGCAATGGCATCGAACAGTCCGACCGGCTGGCGGTGATCGACTATTCCCAACCTTCGACCGCTCGTCGCCTATGGATCTTCGACCTGCGCAAGAAGACATTAGTGCTGCGGGATTTGGTGGCCCACGGACAAAAATCCGGGGAAAACTTCGCCACCCAGTTCTCCAACCGTGAAGGCAGTTACCAGTCCAGCATTGGCTTGTTCCGCACCCAGGAGAGCTACGAAGGCGCCCACGGCTACTCGCTGCGCATGGACGGCCTGGAGCCGGGTTTCAATGACCGTGCACGGGACCGCGCCATCGTGATCCATGCCGCCGACTATGTAAGCCCGTTGTGGAGCAAGCGCGAAGGCCGTATCGGCCGCAGCCAGGGTTGCCCCGCCGTACGCCCGCAGGTAGCGCGCCAGGTGGTGGACAAACTCAAGGACGGCCAGTTCATGTTTTCCTGGTACCCCGACCAGCGCTGGCTGAAGTCCTCGGCTTACCTCAACTGCAAGCCGCGCCAGATGGCGAGTGCCGGTACTGTCAAAGGCGGTTGATGCTCTCGCTGTTGCCGTGCACCATGCGGCTCACGCCACCAGGAACTCCACCGTGTTCCTGGGCTTGATGAGAGAGAGAACCTGAGATGCTTTTACATCAATCCACCTGGATCGAGATTGGCCAGTTTCTGGAACGCAGCCGCAGCATCGTGATTCCCATCGGCTCCAACGAACAACACGGCCCCACCGGCCTGTTGGGCACCGACTGGATGTGCCCGGAAATCATTGCCCATGAAGCGCAGAAGAACGCCGACATCCTGATCGGCCCGACCTTCAACATCGGCATGGCCCAGCATCACCTGGGCTTCCCGGGCACCATTTCCCTGCGCCCTTCGACCTTTATCGCGGCGATTGGTGATTGGGTACGCTCGTTGGCAGGCCATGGTTTCGAGAAGATCCTGTTTCTCAATGGCCACGGCGGCAATATCGCCTCGATCGAAGCGGCGTTCTCCGAGCTGTATGCCGAAGCCAGCTTCAGCGGGCGCCCGTCGGGTTATGCGCTGAAACTGTGCAACTGGTGGGACCTGGAAGGCGTGAACGAGCTGGCGCACCAGCAGTTCCCGGTGGGCCATGGCAGCCATGCCACGCCGTCGGAGATCGCCGTGACCCAATGGGCCTACCCGGACGCGATCAAGTCGGCAGACTACTCGCCGCAAATCGCCAACACCGGGCCGATTCGCGAAGCCCGCGACTTCCGCGCGCGTTTCCCGGATGGGCGCATGGGTTCAGACCCGGCGCTGGCCACCCCGCAAAAAGGCGGTGAGTTGGTGGCGTTGGCGGCCAAGGGGTTGGTGAAAGCGGTCGAGACGTTCAGCAGCGAGCCAAAGCCGAGCTGAATCATTCGCTCAAGACAATGAAGATCAACTGTGGGAGCTGTCGAGCTTAAGCGAGGCTGCGATGGGATCACCTCGGTGTCACTGTCATACCGCAGCGATGCCATCGCAGCCTCGCTAAAGCTCGACAGCTCCCACATCAGATCCTCGCTCGTCGATTACAGGCAATCCTGCGCCGCATGCTCGAACCGCGACGGCTTGAACGTCGATGCCAACGGCTTGCGCTCGTACAGGAACACCTTGCCGCCGTCCTGGGACTTGTAGACTTCGAGGATGTTGTCCGCGGCGATCTTGCTGCTCACCACGATCCGGGCATGCCGCGAATTCTGCGTGACCGTGGAGGTCATGCCGTTTTTCTCGAACTTGGGCACCACGCACTGCACGTAGGCTTCAGGGTCCTTGGCGGTTTGCAGGGTAAGGGTTGGGGCATTGGGGGCGGATGCACAGCCCGTCATCAATAAAGAAGCAGAAGCCATCGCTGGCACTAACAACACGCGCATAAAAATTCCTGAAAAATAAACGAAGTGGGCTAACCGGCAGCGACCAACGCCTTGAGCGAGGCATCGAACTGCTTTAATGCGTTCAACTGAACGTCGCGCTGCTGCCCAATCTGTGCAGCGATCTGGGGCGCCGTTTTGTCATGTACCCACACATTAGGCAAGTGCATTTGCATCGAACCCTCGGCTTTGGCGATGTATTGCAGGTCAAGGTCATAGAACTTGGCAACAAACCGCGCTTCCACCCGATCATTACGCTGGGTCAGCAATTGGTTGTAGGTATCGAGCATCACCACCACATCCGGGTGCGCCTGCAACAGCGCATCAAGGTTGTCGTAACGGGTGACCGAGGCAAAGGTGTGCCGCAACGAAGCCATCAGCCAGTCAATCGCCAGGTCCGGGTCGGAACTGTCGACGAAGGCCTGGCGAATCTGCTCGTCCAGCTGGCCCTTGGCACCATTGACCGCCATGGCGTGGTAGCGCGCCAGGTACTCAAGGTTGTCGAGGGTGTTGTCGCTGTAGAGCACGCCGACCGATTGCGAATGCTGCAACCCGACCGGGCTGGCGACGATTGGCGCCAGGTGGCTGGCTTGAAGCCCCCCGGCCGACGCAGAGCCAACCATTGTGCTCATCAGCAGCGCCACCAGGGCCAAACCGGTAAAAGTCCTCATCGCAGGGTCCTTGCACATCATGTTCAATGATGGCAATTGTCCTCCTTTTTCAGAAAAACAGAACTCGCAATACTTGATGGTGACTATTATCTAGAGCAATAGTGTCGTGCAGGCCGCCTCACACAAAATGATAAGGAACGCCTATGAAGCCCCACCAGAAAACCTTCGATCGCATCCGTGAAGCTGTGCTTCCGGAGTTTCGCGAGCGGGTTGCCGATTACCTGGTCGACTATGAGGAAGTGCTGCTGGACAACGCCGCCGAACCGGAAGTGGTCTACGCGATTGCCCAGCAATTGCGTGGCTACTTGCGCGGTTTGAACACCACCCGGGTGCTGGGCATGGCCGACTGGGAAGACCTTGACCGCCGGGTGGTGCAAAGCTGGCTGGTGCTGCTCAAAGCCGAATAGCACCGCGCCTCAAGCTCAGCGTATATCCACGCGATAACGGAAATGTTCGGCGTGGCCACGGCCGCGTCGCAACTCCAGGGGTTGGCCGGCGTAATCCCGGGCCAGCCGCTCGATCACCATCACCGGGCTGCCCACCGGCACCTGCAACCAGCGGGCCCACACGTCATCGATGGACTCGGCGGTGAGGGCTTCCTCGGCAGAAGCGACTACTTGCCCGCAGACTTCTTCGTAAGTGGGGTACAACAGCAATCCCTGCCGGGTCAGATCCACGTCCAGCAGCGCCTGGAACCGCTCGCGCGGCAGCCAGATTTCCTCGGCCAGCACTGGCCCGGTGTCCAGCACGTGTACCCGCACGATGCAGATTACCGGCGCATCCGCTGCCAGCCCCAGCACCTCGCTCACCGACAACGGCGCCTTCACCGGCTTGACCGACAGGATCCGGCTCTGCGGCAGCTGGCATTCACCGCCCGGGCCCTGGAAGCGGAAACACCGGAACAACGACGACTGAAACTTCGGGCGGCGCACAAACGTACCACGGCCCTGCTGGCGCTCCAGAATGCCCTCGCCCACCAATGCCTCGATCGCTTTACGCACGGTGCCGGTAGACAGCTGGTACTGGGTGGACAACACCGCTTCAGGGGGAATAGCCGCACCGGCACGCCAGTGATTATTGGCAATCTGCTCAATCAGATGATCCCGAAAACGCTGATACAACGGCAGGCGGGAGTCACTCGACAGTATATTCATGGACCAGGATTCACTTTGTAATTGAGGAGTTTGACTACAGCGACGGTCGTGCCTGCTTGACCCATTCCTGGACCGAAGGCCGTTGCCATTGGTGCTGGGCATACGCCACCAGGTTGGCGGGCACGCTGTCACCGTTGAGGATCAGCCGGTTGAGCATCACGGCCAAGTCCACGTCGGCAATCGACCACGCGCCGAACAGGTAGTCGCGGCCGTCGGCCAACAGCGCCTGCGCCGCGTTGATCAGCGTGTGGGCCGCTGCTTCAGCAACCGGCGACAGCGGTTCGCCCTTGAGCCCGTAAAACACCACCAGGGTCGAGCGTTCCTGCCGAATCGGCATCAAGTCACTGCGCAACCACGCCTGCACCTGCCGCGCCCTCGCCCGCTGGCGGGGTTCGGCCGGGTACACCGGCACCTGCGGGAACACATCCTCCAGGTACTCGGTAATCGCCAACGACTCGGACAGCGCAAACTCACCCTGCACCAGGGTCGGTACGCGCCCCGTCAGCGACAAGTGCGTGTACGCGTCAGTCTGGTTCTCGGCCGTGTCGAGGTTCAAGGTGAGCAGTTCAAATTCAAGGCCCTTTTCCCGCAGGGTCACAAACACCGACATCGCGTAGGGACTGGTGAAATGGGCGTCAACGTACAGGCTCAGCGGGCGATGGTTCACGGCGACATCTCCTTGGTGGGAGCACCACACTACGAGATCGCGCCGCGCAAATGAAATGCGCGGTTTTTATGGGGGCATTCCTGGCTGGAATACCATCGATAATGGCAATACTATGGCCCCTTGAACCCCACCCGTAACGCCCCGAAAAGCGGATCAAGGAACGATCACTAGATGAAACAAGCGGTTGTCGTCATCCACGGAATCGGCGAGCAGCGCCCGATGGATACCCTGCGTGGCTTCGTCGAAGCGGCGATCCCGGCGGACACCCCCGAGGCGACGCCTTTCTACTGGAGCAAACCCGACCGGTTTTCGCGCAACTTCGATTTGCGCGTGTTGAAGTCGGCGGGTCGCAACACCACCGATTTCTACGAGTACTACTGGGCCCACAAGATGCAGGGCACCAAGGTCGGGCACCTGCTCAGTTGGCTATGGGACATTTTCAAGCGCCCGCGCCGGGATATCCCGACGGCCATCGTGCCGATCTGGCGCGCCACGCGCTGGGCCTTGCTGGCCCTGCTCGTGCTGCTGGTCAGCGGAACCCTGGCGACGCTGTATGGCCGATTCCCCCACAGCGACAACCCCTTCGCCCTGATCCCGGTGCTGCTGGCGGTGATCGGCCTGGCCCTGAAGTACTCGGCACTGTCGTACCTTGGCGATGCCGCCCGCTACCTGAGCCCCAACCCGCAGAACGTGGTGGTGCGCGAACAGATCCGCGCCGATGGCGTCGACCTGCTGCGCGCCCTGCATGACAAGGGTGATTACGACCGCATCATCGTCGTCGGCCACAGTTTGGGCAGCGTGATTGCCTACGACATCGTCGGCTACCTGTGGCACGAGCATCACGATCAGTTACGCCCCGGCGGCCCGGAACTCGCCGCCCGCTACGCCAACCACGAGCGACTGCAACCGGTGGTCCAGGACACGCTGCCAAAGGCTGGAAACGCCCTCGACGGCCGCCTGCAAAGCCTCCTCAGGTTCCGCGAACAGCAAGCCGAAGCCTTTATCGAACAACGCAACCTCGGCAACCCGTGGCGTATCACCGACCTCGTCACCCTCGGCAGCCCGATGGCCCACGCCAGCCTGTTGCTGGGCCGCAGCGTGAGCGACTTCCAGCGCCGCATCGAACGCCGCGAAGCCCCCGCCTGCCCGCCGACGCTCGACGATAAGGGCTACGGCTACAGCGGCCGGCTGCCCGTCACGGTGGGCGGTCGCCCATTTTCACCCCTGTATTTGCACCATGCCGCGGCCTTCGCCGTGACCCGTTGGACCAACCTCTACTTCCCCGCGCCCCTAGGCCTGTTTGGCGACGTCGTCGGCGGCCCGGTCAGCCCGGTGATGGGCCCCGGCGTACTGGACCTGCCGGTCAGCGTGGGCAAATGGAAAGGCTGGCTCGCCAGCTCCTGGCTCAGCCACACCCATTACTGGAGCGAACGCGGCGGCGCCAAGGGCTACCTGAATAAACTGACCACCGATGACGCGGCGATTACCCAAGGCGAACGTCCGTCGGCGACTGAAGCGTTGCGCTGGGCGATTGATCTCAAGGGGGTGCGGCGTTTTCGCCAGGCGGGCGTCAGAGACTTAGTGGCTGAACCCGAGGCCTAGCCCGAAAAGCCACCGTCCTCCAGGAACGCCCGCTCCTCCTCTGTCGTGACCCTGGCCAACACCTCATTACGATGAGGAAAGCGCCCGAACCGCTCGATGATGCGGGCGTGCTCCTTGGCCCAGCGGTAGGTATTGGCATCAAGGTCCTTGTTCAGGGCCACCGACAGCTGTTGATCCCCGGGATCTTCAGAATGCTCGAAGGGCAAATAACAAAACGCCCGCAACGGGGTTTCGATCGACTTGTCCATCCCCGCCTCGACCATCTGCCGCGCGTACAAACGCGCCAGCGGGTCGGTGGCGAACATATGCGCCGTGCCACGGAAGGTATTGCGCGGGAACTGGTCCAGCAGCAACAGCAACGCCAGCGCGCCCTCCGGCGTTTGCATCCAGCTCTCCAGTTCGCGCCGGGCCGCCTGCAAATGCGTGGTGTAGAAAGCCTCGCGAAAACGCCGGTCAAACCCTTCATCCTTGGCAAACCACAGCTTGGGCCCCGCCTGTTTCCAGAACTCAATAACCGCCATTGCTGCATTTTCGATCGTCGTCACAATCCTCTCCTCACTCACTCCACAAATTTCATCATCACTCTAAACAAAATCTATAAAGTTTCGGAACGTGTCTGAATGTTTCCACCGCACACAGGTAGTGTTGATGATCCTACGCCTTGCCCAGATTTTCAGTGACTCCAGCACCCGGGTTCGCGCCAAGCTGTTTGGCATCTACGGGTTGTTGATCGGCATTAACGTCGTCGCCTGGATCTGGGCGCTGGTGGCGTTCCATGAGCACCCGGTGCTGCTCGGCACCGCGCTCCTGGCCTACGGTTTCGGGCTGCGGCATGCGGTGGATGCCGACCATATCGCCGCCATCGACAACGTGACCCGCAAGCTGATGCAGGAAAAGAAACGTCCGGTGGCGGTGGGCTTCTTTTTCTCCCTGGGACATTCTTCGGTGGTGGTCCTGGCATCCATTGGCGTCGCGTTTGCGGCCTCGGTGATGCAGGCGCGGTTTGAAGGGTTCAAGGCCATCGGCGGGGTGATCGGCACGTCGGTCTCGGCCTCGTTCCTGTTGGTCATCGCCTTGATGAACCTGGTGATCCTGCACGCGATCTACAAGGCCTGGCGCCATGTGCGCCAGGGCGGTGCGTATGTGGAGGACGACTTCGACCTGCTGCTGGCGGACCGGGGTTTCATGGCGCGGATTTTCCGCCCGGTGTTTCGCCTGATCAGCCGCAGCTGGCACATGTACCCGTTGGGTTTCCTGTTCGGCCTGGGCTTTGATACGGCCACCGAGATCGGCCTGTTGGGGATTTCTGCGACCCAGGCCTCTCAAGGGCTGTCGCCGTGGGCGATCATGGTGTTCCCGCTGCTGTTCAGCGCCGGCATGTCCCTGGTGGACACGCTGGACGGCCACCTGATGCTGGGGGCATACGGCTGGGCGTACATGAAGCCGATCCGCAAGATCTACTACAACATGACCATCACCCTGGTATCGGTGGTGGTTGCGGTGGTGATCGGCAGTATCGAGGCGTTGGGGTTGATGGGTGACCAGTTGGACCTGAAGGGATCGTTCTGGAGTTTTATCGGCTCGCTGAACGACAGTTTCGGGATGCTGGGCTACATGATCATCGGGATCTTCGTGGCCAGTTGGGCGATCTCGGTGATGCTGTATCGCCTCAAGGGCTTTGACCGGATTGAAGTGAACGCGGGTTGACCGAGGGACATTCAGCCTTGTTGTGGCGAGGGAGCTTGCTCCCGCTGGGTCGCGAAGCGGCCCCAATAAGGCAATCGAGAGCCACCTGAAAGAACACCGTGTCCTTTTTTTGGGGCTGCTTCGCAGCCCAGCGGGAGCAAGCTCCCTCACCACGGGTTGTCCATTCACCTGATAGGGTTTTCCAGGCTCAGAAATCCACCGTCGCCGACAATTTCACTGTCCGCGGCTCACCCTGGGTCAGGTAGTTATTGGCCGTCGACGCCGACGACCAGTACGCCTTGTTCGCTACGTTTTCGACGTTGGCGCGCAGGGTGATGTATTTGTCATCCGCTTTGAAGCCATAACGCGCTCCCAGGTCGACGCGGGTCCAGGCCGGGATACTCAGGCTGTTGGCGGCGTTGACGTATTCGCCACCGGTGCGCAGCATCCGTGCGCTGACCGCCGCACCCTGGATGCCCGGCACATCCCAATCCGCACCGATGTTGTACTGGAAGCGCGGCACACCCGCGGCGCGGTTGCCGTCGGTGGCGCCGTTGGAAGTGCTCTTCTGTTCGGTGTCCATCCAGGTGGCACCGGCCAGCAGGCGCAGGCCGTCGATGGGCTCGCCGAACACGTTGAGTTCCACGCCTTTGTTGATCTGTTCACCGTCGACAGTGAAGGTATCGAACTTCTGGCCCGGGAACCGGGTGGTCGCGTTGTTCGGCTGTTCGATGCGGTACACACCCAGCGTGGCGCCATAGTTTTCCCAGTCCAGCTTCACCCCGGCTTCCGTCTGCTTGCTGCGCTTGGGCGGGAAGACTTCGCCGGGGTTGGTCACGTTCGTGAGTGGCGCCGTCGGGCCCTGGGCCAGGCCTTCGATACGGTTGGCGTAGAACGACACGTGCTCCCATGGCTTGATCACCAGGCCATAGACCGGTGTGGTGATGGACTCGGAGTACGGTGTACCCCGTGCCCCCGTGGCCGTGTTCCAACTGTCCACCTCGATGGTCTGGCGCCGCACGCCCAGGGTCAACAGCACCCGATCATCCAAAAAGCCCAGGGTGTCGGACACCGCCGCACTCTTGATGCGGTTCTTGCCGACAACCCGCGGGTCGTGAATATCACTGCCGAAATAGGTGTTGGTAGGTCGCGGCGTTTGCGTCGGGTCGTACAGGTTGCCGGGCTGGCGGTTGGCTTGCAGGATCGCCTCGTAAGACGAGCGCTGCTCGCCCCAGATCCCCGACAGCCCGAAGTTCATCTGATGGGTCACCGGCCCCGTCGCAAAGTGCCCGTTCAAGCCGGCCATGGCGCTTTTGTTGTCTTCGTCATGGGGTGAATAGAGGAAGCCCACCTTGGCGCTGCCATCGTTGGCGACATACAGCGACGAATACTGGCCGTTCTCCCGAGTGTGCTTGGCGCCACCTGCCGCGTAGACCGTCCAGTTATCGTTCAAGTCATATTCGGCGTTGACCATGCCGTAGGTGTCTTCCAGCTGCGACCAGCTCCAGTCCTGGGCGTAGTTGTCCTTGGCCGACGGCGGGCTGGGGACTTTGGTGCCGGTCAGGTAGACCACCGAGCGGCCGTTATTGATGCGTTCTTTCTGGTAGCCAAAGTCGGTGGAGACCCGCAAGCGCTCGCCGCGATAATCCAGGGCAACGGCGATCAACTGCGAGCTTTTGTTTTCGTCATCCACAGCGGTTTCGCCGCCGTGCCGCGCCAGGTTGACCCGGGCGCCAAAGCGGTTGTCTTCGCCAAAGCGTTGGCCGAGGTCGATATGGCCGCCGGCCTGGCTGTCGCTGGCGTAATCGAGGGTGACGCTGCGGGTGGGCGTGTCTTCAGCGCGCTTGGGCACCAGGTTGACGCTGCCGCCGATCCCGCTGCCCGAGGGCGACACGCCGTTGACGAAGGCATTCGGGCCCTTGAACAGCTCCACCCGTTCCAGGGCTTCGGTAGTGATGATCTGCCGGGGCAGCACGCCGTACAGGCCGTTGAATGCGATGTCATCGGTGCTCAGCGGCAGCCCGCGAATGGTGAACACCTGGGAGAAGTTGCCAAACCCGGACGACTGGCGCACCGACGCGTCGTTGAGCAATACGTCGCCGACGGTTCGCGCTTGTTGGTCGGCGATGGTTTTCGAGGTGTAGCTGACCACGCTGAATGGCACGTCGTTGATGGACCGATTGCCCAACACGCCCAGGCGTGCAGAACGTGCCACCTGGCCACCGGCATACGTGTCTGCCTGCGCCCCGCTCGCTTCACCGCTGATGGTGGTGGCGCCCAACTCCAACGCACCACCGCTGGCCTGGGGCACCACGGTATAACCGTTGGTGCCGGTGCCTTGCAGGGTGTAGCCGCTGCCTTGCAGCAACTGGGCAAAACCCGATTGTGCGCTGTAGCTGCCTTGCAGCCCCGGGCTTTGTTGATCGTTGAGCAACGTGGAATCGAACGACAACGGCACCCCGGACAACGCCGCAAACTGCGCCAGCACATTCCCCAGCGGCCCCGCCGCGATGTTATAGCTGCGCGCCGCACTGCTTGGCGCAGCATCTTCTGCCTGGGCGTTCTGCAGCGGTGCGACGGCGGCAAGGGCGACCGCCAGGCTCAGTGCCTTCAACGGACGGGGGCAGTACGGGAGCGGTCTGGCGGTCATGGGCATTCCTGTCGGCGCGGAGCAATGTTGAGGGTTCTCCCCTACACCGGGCGACCACGAAAAAGGTATCAGCGAAAGTTGAAAAAGATCAGCGCGGCTCGACCGTCACCCAATACCCCGTCAGGCTGCTGACCTTGACCGGCAAGGTTTCCTGCAACAGGTGCAGGCTGGCATCGGTATCGCGCAGGGGAAACGCACCCGACACCGTGAGGTCGGCAACCGAGGCATGGCAGCGCAATACGCCGGCGCGATAACGCCCCAGCTCATCCAGCAGGTCCGCCAGGCGCATATGCTGGGCCAGCAGCATGCCGTTCTCCCAGGTCAGGGTGCTGACATCCAGCGGCTCGACGGCGGCTACCCGGTCAACACTGAAGGCGCCCTGCTCGCCCGCCTTGACGATCACCCCCTGGCCGGCATGCACCGCCAGCAACTCCACTGCGCCTTCGGTCACGGCCACTCGGCTTGCCTGCTCACCCACCCGCACGCTGAACCGCGTGCCCAAGGCCCTGGCGGTACCGTGGCGGGTCTGGACGATGAACGGGCGATGGGCCGAATCCTTGGCGGTGGTGATCAGCACTTCGCCCTTGAGCAGCTCGATACGCCGCACCTGCTCGGAGAACGCGATATTCAGCGAGCTGCCGGTGTTGATCAGCATGCGTGTGCCGTCGGGCAAGGTGAGGTTCCTTTGTTCGCCGATGGCCGTGTGCTGGTCGGCGGTCCACTGCTGCCACGGCACCTGCCGATACGCCAGCCAGGCCGCCGGGCCGGCCGCCAGCAACAACCCGAGCGCCTGGCGTCGGCCGAGGGATTTTTTGCGCCCGATGCGCTTCAAGGTATCGCCGGCAATCGCCGCCGGCACGCTGTTGAAGTCCCCCAGAATCGCCTGCGCCCGTTGCCAGGCCTGGGCATGCTGGGCGCTGCGGCCCTGCCACTGGGCGATGGCGCGGCGGTCTTCATCGGTGGCGCTGCCGGATTGCAACTGCACCATCCAGTCGGCGGCTTCACCGAGGATCAGCGGATCAATCGACTGGCTCATGCCACGCTCAAGCAGGCCAGGAAGGCCTCGCGCATGTAGCGTTTGACCGAAATCAGCGACACACCCAGGGCATCGGCGATCTGCTGATAGGTCAGGCCGTCGATCTGCGACATCAGGAAGGCCTGGCGGGTTTTTTCCGGCAGATCCCGCAGCATCGCCTCAATGCGGTACAGCGCTTCGAGGATCAGCCAGCGGGTTTCCGGCGAAGGTACATGCTGTTCGGGCAGGTGGGCGATGGTTTCCAGGTAGGCGCGTTCCACTTCCTGGCGGCGCCAGCTGTCGATCATCAGGCCCTTGGCGATATGGGTCAGCAATGCCCGTGGTTCGGCGCCCAGGTGGGTGCTGGTTTGCCGGGTGAGCAGGCGCATGAACGTGTCATGGGCCAGGTCGGCGGCATCGCTGGCGTTGCCCAGCTTGCGGTCCAGCCAACGGTGCAACCATCCATGGTGTTCGCAGTACAGGTCCTGGATATGCAGATTGAGGGGAGACGACATGCCGATCACCGGGGCGCGCCGGGCGGTGGGGCCCAAGCGTAATTAAGAATTGATCGCATTCTAGTCTGCGCGGGGTAATGCTGGCAATTTCATGATTTTGATAACGCCGGTGACCCAATGTGGGAGCGGGCTTGCTCGCGAATGCGGTGGGTCAGTCGACATCTCCAGCGGCTGATACTCCGTATTCGCGAGCAAGCCCGCTCCCACATTTTTGATCTTCACCCGGCGTTTGATTCCGGGTGTCTGGATCAGGCCAGTTCGGCCCGCAGTTGACGCGCCGCTGTCACCATGTGAATCAGCGCCGCTTCGGTCTCCGGCCAGCCACGGGTTTTCAGGCCGCAATCCGGGTTGACCCACAGGCGTTCGGCCGGGATGCGTTTGGCTGCCTTGCGCAGCAGGTTGGCCATTTCCGAGGCATCCGGCACCCGTGGCGAGTGGATGTCATACACACCTGGGCCAATGTCGTTCGGGTAGGCGAAGGCTTCGAATGCCTCCAGCAACTCCATGTCCGAGCGCGAGGTTTCGATGGTGATCACGTCGGCATCCATGGCCGCGATAGACTCGATCACATCGTTGAATTCGCTGTAGCACATGTGGGTGTGGATCTGGGTTTCGTCGCGCACACCGGAGGCGCACAGGCGGAAGACTTCGGTGGCCCAGTCCAGGTATTCCTTCCACTGCGCCCGGCGCAACGGCAAGCCTTCGCGGAACGCGGCTTCGTCGATCTGCACGATCTTGATCCCGGCGGCTTCCAGGTCCACCACTTCGTCACGAATCGCCAGGGCGAGTTGCCGCGCCTGTTCTTCGCGGCTCACGTCTTCACGGGGGAACGACCACATCAGCATGGTCACCGGGCCGGTCAGCATGCCCTTCATCACCTTGTTGGTGAGGCCCTGGGCGTAGCGGATCCACTCCACGGTCATGGCTTTCGGACGACTCAGGTCACCGAAAATCACCGCCGGTTTCACACAACGGGAACCGTAGCTCTGCACCCAGCCGAAGCGGGTAAATACATAACCGTCCAACTGTTCGGCGAAGTATTCGACCATGTCGTTACGCTCGGCTTCACCATGCACCAGCACGTCCAGGCCAAGGTTTTCCTGCACTTCGACAGCGTGGCGGATCTCGCTGTGCATGGCTTCGACGTATTCGGCTTCGCTCAACTTGCCGGCCTTGTAGGACTGGCGAGCCAGGCGGATCGAAGCAGTTTGCGGGAACGAACCGATGGTGGTGGTCGGAAACAGCGGCAGGTTCAGGCCGGCCCGTTGTTTCTCGATACGTTGGGCAAACAGCGAGTCACGCTGGCTGTCCTTGGCGGTGATCGCCGCCACACGGGCTTGCACCGCCGGCTTGTGGATACGCGGCGAAGCGGCACGGGCCGCCTGCACGGCACGGCTTTCGGCCAGGGCGGCGATCACGTTCGGCGCTTCAGGCTGGTTCACGGCCTGGGCCAGCACCGCCACCTCTTCGCACTTCTGCACGGCAAACGCCAGCCAGCTTTTCAGCTCGGCATCCAGCTTGTCTTCACGGCACAGGTCTACCGGGCTGTGCAGCAACGAGCAGGATGGCGCCACCCACAGGCGATCACCCAGGCGCTCATGAGCATGCTGCAAGGTGGCCAGGGCTTTTTCCAGGTCGCAGCGCCATACGTTACGGCCGTTGACCACGCCCAGGGACAGCACCTTATAAGCCGGCAGGCGATCGAGGATGGTCGGGTACTGATCCGGTGCACGCACCAGGTCGATGTGCAGGCCGTCCACCGGCAGGTTGGCTGCCAGGCCGAGGTTCTCTTCCAGGCCGCCAAAATAGGTGGCCACCAGCTTCTTCAGCGGGTCGCGCTGGATCAGGTTGTAGGCACGCTCGAAGGCGTTTTTCCAATCCTGCGGCAGGTCCAGCACCAGGATCGGCTCGTCGATCTGCACCCACTCCACGCCCAGGTCCGCCAGGCGCTGGAAGATCTGCCCGTACAGCGGCAGAAGGCGGTCCAGCAGGTCGAGTTTGTCGAAATCACCACCCTTGGCCTTGCCCAGCCACAGGTAGGTCAGCGGGCCGATGACGACCGGCTTGACGGTGTGGCCGAGGTCACGGGCTTCCTTGACCTCTTCGAACAGTTGCTCCCAACCCAGCTGGAATTGCTGGTCGGCGCTGAATTCAGGGACCAGGTAGTGATAGTTGGTGTCGAACCACTTGGTCATTTCCTGGGCGTGGGCACCGCCGCAGCAGTTGTCACTGACGCCACGGGCCATACCGAACAGGGTGTGCAGGGTGGCTTTGCCGTCGGCCGGGCGGAAACGCTCGGGGATCACACCGAACATCAGCGAGTGAGTCAGTACCTGGTCGTACCAGGCGAAGTCACCGGCGGGCAACAGTTCGATGCCGGCTTTCTTTTGCAGGTCCCAGTGCGTCTTGCGCAGTTCACGACCTACGGCGCGCAAGCCGGCTTCGTCGAGCTCGCCCTTCCAAAACGCTTCCTGCGCTTTTTTCAGTTCACGATCGCGACCAATGCGCGGGAATCCAAGGGAATGGGCAACAGCCATGACGTAAAGCTCCAATGTGTTTGTATGGGAGCCATTGTCGGGATCGAGTGATAGTGAGACAAACTCATTTTATTTGAGATGATCACAAGTTCCACTCATGATGAAATGCACCGCCCAGGCTTGAGTGATCGCGCGGCGCTCACGCCCATGCGCGCGGGAGTGGGTGGGCCTTGGTTTTGCTTATCACTGAAATAGCTGGCGGCGTCTGTTTCGGTGCCCGGCCGCTCAGCATACTTTTGCTTCCCAAGCCCCAAGGAAGCCCCCACATGGAACAGCAGCCGCCACTGACCACCCTCCTCGTTCACTTCGTAGCCCTTGGGCTCACACTCCTCGGCATCGGCAGCCTGGCGCTGCTGATGGCCTGGGCCGGGCGTCTGATTTTCTAGTTCAATCGGCGGGAATATCGGTGCTCAACGTGCGGATCAACGCTTGCGCCTGAGAGTCCCGCTGCGCCGTATACAGCACCACTTCGCGACTGGGCAGCGGCGGCAGGTCGAAACGCTGCTCCACGTCGACGCAGCCACTGGGCGCCATTCGCCCAACCATCGCGCCGATGCCAATTCCCGCCACCACTGCAGCGCCGATCGCCAGGATCCCGCTGCCCACGAACGCCTCTTCCCAGGCACGGTTCTGCTCGGCCAGCGCCGCCATCACCATGCTGCGCATGCCGCAGGGTTCCGGCTGGATCGCCAGGGGCAACGCCCCGCCCTGGCGCAATTCGAAGTCGTGGGAAGCCATCCAGCCAAAGCGTTCGATGCCCACCACTTCGCCGTCCTGGCGACGGTTGTCGTGCCGCAGGATCATCGCCACATCCAGCTTGCCCTGCTCGTAGTTCATCAACATATCCCGCGAGGTGCCGAGGCTGAACGCCACGATCACGTCCGGGTCGGTGGTCGCCAAACGTCGCAGCCACAGGCTGAGATCGGCGCCGACAATGTGGTGGCTGACGCCCACGCGCAAGGTGCGTTTCTGCGGGCCAAAACAATTCATCGCATCCTGGTAGTTGTCCAGCAAGCGGCGGGCGCTGGCCAAAAACATCTGGCCATGGGCCGACAGCGTGACCCGTCGCGGCGTGCGTTCCAGCAGCTTGCGGCCAAGGCTTTCTTCGAGGCGTTTTATCTTCAGGCTGATAGCCGCCTGGGTGCCGCCGATAGCATCGGCGGCGCGGGTAAAGCTCTTGAGTTCGGCGACCAGGACGAACGCCTGGATGGCGTCGATATCGGGCATTTTCATGGATGGGCTGGCGATAGAGAGTCAAGACGTGACGTTAGCATGCCGCGCCTGCTGACCAAACCACTGCATGATCAGCACGCAGCCTGGGTGTGACGCCGCCGGCGATTGCACGGTTGGCCACTCGGTGGTGGACCAAGTTGAAGACCAATACGTGATACCAGGAGAGCGTTATAGTCGCTGCATCGAATAGGGAATTGAGTCAATACAGTGGATAGGTCAACGGACGGTTTGTCGATACGCACCCTCTCGGCGTTGCCCGAAGAGATCCTGGTATTGGAAGCAGAAGCCGTCGCCGAAGGATTCAGGTTTCTCACGCGACTCGTTGCAGAGTGGTCCAGCGGCGCCAACCGTTTTGACCAGCCAGGCGAATGTCTTTTGGGTGTATTCAGCAACGGGCAGTTGATCGCCGTTGGCGGTTTGTCCCATGACCCTTACGCCGGTCCGGAGGTTGGCAGGCTGCGCCGGGTGTACGTCGCACAGGCATCAAGGGGACGCCAGGTGGGCAAAGTGTTGGTGTGCCAGCTTTTGGCACGCGCGGCGCAATCCTTCCATGTCGTGCGCCTGTCTACCGACACCCACGAGGGCGCAAGCTTTTATCTGCGCTGCGGGTTTGAGCCGGTACAGGACGAACATGCAACTCACGCTAAATCATTAATTGATCAGGAGGCTTCATGCAGGTGATCAACGACAACCAGCCTGAATACGTTCGGGGGGAGATGACGGTTTGATGTCAGTGTGGGTGCGTTTTTGTCATGTGGGAGCTGTCGAGCTTTAGCGAGGCTGCGATAGCGGTGTGTCAGGCAGCTTATTTTATCGGCTGTGCCGCCGCCTTCGCAGCCTCGCTGAGGCTCGACAGCTCCCACAGGGGATAGGGGTTGTTTGGTGGGCTTGTGTTTCAAAGTCAGGCCACCAACCCCGCTTTGGCGGCATTGGCGAGTATGTCTTGGGCGGGTACATTGACCCATGTGGCGGCGTCCACCTCGCCCTGTTTTGCCAGCCAGGCCTCCACCATCTGGTAGCCCAGCGTGTATCCCAGCCATCTTGGCCGCGCGCCGGTACCAAAGAACCATTCACTGTGATCGTAATACGTGGCGTCTAGAAGACGGCGGTCTACCGGGGCACTCAGCAGTTCCTGGGGGGCAAGCGCCCGCTCCCACAACTCCGGCTCACTGCCCAGCACCTGCCGCACAAACTGCCCGGCCAGGCCCTCACTGACCATCGCCTCCCCCAGCGTCCAGCCATAACCGGGGCCCGCCATGCGCAGGCAATGGTGCACCTCATGCACCACGTGTCGACGCAATGCACCGCTTTGCAGGCTGGTGAGGAAATTCGGGTTATCGGGATCAAGGGTCATGCTGAACATCGTGCTGCGATAAGCACGGCCCACCAGGCCGAGTTCCGGAAGGGTCTCCCCCGGCAACCGCTGGATCAGGATGTCCAGCCGCGGCGGCGGCAGCAGTTGCGCGATTGCCTCGTAGGCAACCTCAAACTCTCGGATCAACTCCGGGCGAAACTGCGCCAGGCTCCCCGAAGCTTCCAGCCAATGCAGCGTCCATGCGTCCATTCTCACCTCTCGTCGCCCAAGCCGTGGTCCGTTATCAAAGCGGCTCATCATACCTACGGCCTGTCATATTCACAGGCCAGCTTATAACCGGGCCAGCAAATTCCGCTGACTAACCTTTCGATCTGTCCCAAGTGCGGGCACAATGCGTGTCCTTTTTTGGCAGGCACCGCCGCAGGCTCTGAAAATGATCAAAACGCCGTACTACCTCATCGACAAACAGAAGCTTCTGGTCAACATGCAGAAGATCGCCTACGTGCGCGAACAGTCCGGCGCCAAGGCTCTTCTGGCCCTCAAATGCTTCGCCACCTGGTCTGTGTTCGACCTGATGCAGGAATACATGGACGGCACCACCTCGTCGTCGCTGTACGAGCTCAAGCTGGGTCGCCAGAAGTTCGAAGGTGAAGCCCACGCCTACAGCGTGGCCTGGGCCGACGATGAAATCGAAGAGATGCTCGACAACTGCGACAAGATCATCTTCAACTCCATCAGCCAACTGCAGCGCTTTGCCGAGCGCAGCGAAGGCAAGACCCGTGGCCTGCGCGTCAACCCGCAAGTGAGCAGCTCCGACTACCTGCTGGCCGACCCGGCGCGCCCGTTCAGCCGTCTGGGCGAGTGGGACCCGGTGAAGATCGAAGATGTGATCGAGCAAATCTCCGGCTTCATGTTCCACAACAACTGCGAGAACGGTGATTTCAACCTGTTCGACCAGATGCTCAACACCATCGAAGAACGCTTCGGCGCGCTGCTGCACAAGGTCAACTGGGTCAGCCTCGGCGGCGGCATCCACTTCACCGGTGAAGGCTATGCCATCGACGCCTTCTGCCAGCGCCTCAAGGCGTTCTCGCAGAAGTACGACGTGCAGGTGTACCTGGAACCCGGCGAAGCGGCGATCACCAACAGCGCCTCCCTGGAAGTGACCGTGCTCGACACCCTCTACAACGGCAAGAACCTCGCCGTGGTAGACAGCTCCATCGAAGCCCACCTGCTGGACCTGCTGATCTATCGCCTGAACGCCAAGCTGGCGCCAAGCAATGGCGAACACACCTACATGGTGTGCGGCAAGTCGTGCCTGGCCGGGGACATCTTCGGTGAGTACCAATTTGATCAGCCGCTGGCCATCGGCGATCGACTGTCGTTCATCGACACGGCAGGCTACACCATGGTCAAGAAAAACTGGTTCAACGGCCTGAAAATGCCGTCCATCGTAGTGAAACAACTCGACGGTACAGTCGAAGTGGTTCGTGAATTTGGTTACGACGACTACCTGTCCAGCCTTTCGTAAAGCGGACAGATAAAGGAGAGATAAAGCAATTGAAAAAGAACGTTCTTATCATTGGTGCAGGAGGTGTCGCCAAGGTGGTGGCCCACAAGTGCGCGCAGCACAACGACGAACTCGGTCGTATTGCTATCGCGTCGCGCAACATCTCCAAATGCCAGGCCATCATCGACAGCGTCAAGGCCAAGGGTAGCCTCAAGGTACCCGCCGACATCCAGGCCTTCGCGCTGAACGCTTTGGACGTGGAAGCGACCAAGGCACTGATCCGCGAGACTGAATCGCAGATCGTCATCAACGTCGGTTCCGCGTTCCTCAACATGTCGGTATTGCGTGCCTGCATCGACACCGGCGTGGCGTACCTCGACACCGCCATCCACGAAGAGCCGGGCAAGGTCTGCGAGACCCCGCCGTGGTACGGCAACTACGAATGGAACCACCTGGAAGAGTGCAAACAGAAGAACATCACGGCCATCCTTGGCGTGGGCTTCGACCCGGGTGTGGTCAACGCTTATGCAGCGCTGGCGCAACAAAAGCATTTCGACCGCATTGATTCGATCGACATTCTCGACGTCAATGCCGGCTCCCATGGCAAATATTTCGCCACCAATTTCGACCCGGAAATCAACTTCCGCGAATTCACCGGACAGGTGTGGAGCTGGCAGAACAGCCAGTGGACCAGCAACACCATGTTCGAAGTCAAACGCACCGACGACCTGCCTGTGGTCGGTTCGCAGAACCTGTACCTGACCGGCCACGATGAAGTGCACTCGCTGTCGAAAAACCTCGACGTGCCCAATGTGCGTTTCTGGATGAGCTTCGGCGAACACTACATCAACGTGTTCACCGTGCTGAAAAACCTCGGCCTGCTCTCCGAAAAACCGGTCACCACCGCCGAAGGCCTGGAAGTCGTGCCGCTGAAACTGGTCAAGGCCGTGCTGCCCGACCCGTCGTCGCTGGCGCCTGGCTACACCGGCAAAACCTGCATCGGCGACCTGGTCAAGGGCACCAAGGATGGCCAGCCACGCGAGCTGTTCATCTACAACGTGGCCTGCCACGAAGAAGCCTTCGCCGAGACCGACAGCCAGGGCATTTCCTACACCGCCGGCGTACCGCCGGTAGCCGCAGCGCTGCTGGTTGCCCGTGGCGAGTGGGACGTGAAGCACATGGCCAACGTCGAGGAACTGCCGGCTGAGCCGTTCCTGAAGGCGCTGGACGTGATGGGCTTGCCGACTCGGATCAAAGACGAGAACGGTGACCGTGCCTGGGATGCGATTGCCTGACAGGCGATAGTTGACCGAACAAAAAAATGCGCCCTCAGGGGCGCATTTTTTGTTGGGGCTCACATAAATATCAAAGAACAATGAAGATCAAAATGTGGGAGCGGGCTTGCTCGCGAATGCGGTGTGCCAGTCACTGCATCTGGCGACTGATACACCGCATTCGCGAGCAAGCCCGCTCCCACATTTTGGATTTGCTGTGTTCTTGAGAGCGGGTTACTCCAGGTTACGGGCCGAATTGCTCAACGCCCTTGAGCACTGCAACAACGCCGGCGCCAACTGCTTCTCTGCATCCGCCCGGCTCCAGCGACTGGTCGGCGCCACCACATGCACCGCCGCCACCGGCCGGCCGTTCGCCCCCAGCACCGGCGCGCCGATGGTCATGTCCCCCAGGAACAGTTCCTGGCCATTCACCGCATAGCCCTGCTCGCGCACCTGCTGCAACGACTCCATGATCCTGTCGACCTCAGTCAACGTCTGGCTGGTGTGCGCCACCCGCTGGCTGTGCTCGATCAATGCCAGCGCCTCATCCTGCGGCAACGCACTCAGATACGCGCGCCCCGACGCCGTGCAATACATCGGCACCCGCGAGCCAATCGGCATGTGTACCGGCACGAAGCCCGAGCTGACAAACCGCGCGATATACGTCATGTCGTAACCCGCAGGCTCGGTCAGGCACGAGGTTTCTCCCGTCAGGCGGGTCAATTCCGAGAGGAACGGGTTGGCCACTTCAATCAGCGAATGCGCATCCAGATAACTGAAGCCCAACTCCAGCACCCGTGGTGTGAGTTGGTAATGACGGGTGCGCGAGTGTTTCCGAAGGTAACCCAGGCTCTCGAGGGTAAACACCATGCGCTGGGCCGAGCTTTTGGTCATGCCGGCGGCCTCGGCCACCTCTGCAAGGCTCATGCTGCGGCGCTGGGCGCTGAATGCCTTGAGCACCGACAGGCCTTTTTCCAGGGATTGGTTGTGCAAGCTGTTGCGTTCTTCGGACATGGCGAACTCGCGGTCAGGTCGATCAAGCGTGGCGATATTTCTACACGAAATCGCGAAATTCGACCACTAAAAATCGCATACCGATACGAATGGTTCATTTTATCTATTTTCTATAGCTTAAAACGATTTTATTTAATCGAAATGGCACAGAGCTTGCGGTTTGCTCGGTAACCGCTCGCGGTACTGACGATCCGTTTTCCTTCTGGAGTAACCCGATGAACAGTCTTTCGCCCTTGTTTCGCCGCCTCGCCTTCGGTCTTTGCGCCACCTTTTGCGTGGCCACCGTGCACGCCGCCGGTGCAGCCTCGTACAAAGTCGGTGCAACGGCCAGCGGTTCGCCGTTCACCTTCCTCGACATCAAGAGCAACAGCATCCAGGGCGTGATGGTCGACGTCGCCAACGCAGTGGGCAAGGCCGGTGGTTTCACCAGCGAAATCGAGCAGACCAACTTTGCCGCGCTGATCCCGTCCCTCACCTCGGGCAAGCTCGACTTCATCGCCGCCGGCATGCTCAAGACCCCGGAGCGTGCTCAAGTAGTGGACTTCAGCGCGCCGGTGTACGCCTACGGTGAAGGCCTGATCGTGAGTGCCGACGACAACGCGACCTATACCGACCTCAGTTCCTTGAAGGACCAGGTAGTGGGTGTACAAGCCGGCACGATCTTCTACGACATGCTCAACAAGTTGGGGATCTTCAAGGAAATCCGCACCTACGACTCCATCGGCGAAATGGTCCGCGACCTGAGCCTGGGCCGCATCAAGGCCGCCGTGGGTGACCAGCCGGTGGTGGCGTACCAGATCCGCCAGAAGCTGTTCAAGGGCGTGAAGCTCGCCGCCGACTACAAGCCGGTCAACGTCGGCGAGGTGTGCCTGGTGGTGCGCAAAGGCGACAGCGAAACCCTCGCACGCCTGAACCAGGCCATCGCCAGCATCAAGGCCGACGGCACCCTGGACGCGATCCTGAAGAAGTGGGGGCTTGATGCCCAGGTGCAGCCATGAACCCGGCTGAATTCCTGCAAAACGCCCAGGACTTCCTGCCGATCCTGCTGCAAGGCGCCTGGGTGACGATCCAGATCACCGTGCTGTCGTTCCTGCTCAGCAGCGCTATCGGCCTGGTGCTGGCGCTGCTCAAACTGTCGCCGATCAAGGCGCTGTCGTGGGCGGCGAGCACCGTGATCAATGTGATTCGCGGCCTGCCGATCATCGTGCAGCTGTTCTACATCTACTTCGTGTTGCCGGACATGGGCGTGCACCTCAGTGCATTCCAGGCGGGTGTGATCGGCATGGGCATCGCCTACTCGGCGTACCAGGCGGAGAACTTCCGTACCGGCATCATCGCCGTCGAACAGGGCCAGCGTGAAGCCGCCGAAGCCCTGGGCATGCGCTCGGTGCTGATGATGCGCCGGGTGATCCTGCCCCAGGCGTTTCGCATCGCCTTGCCGCCCTACGGCAACACCCTGGTGATGATGCTCAAGGACTCATCGCTGGTGTCGACCATCACCGTGGCCGAGATGACGCGCCAGGGCCAACTGATCGCCTCGTCCACCTTCCAGAACATGACCGTCTACACCCTGGTCGCCCTGCTCTACCTGCTGATGAGCCTGCCGCTGGTGTATGGCCTGCGCCGCATGGAACAGCACCTGGGCCGGAGGAAAAAAGCATGATCGAGATTCGCCAACTGCAAAAGCACTACGGCACCCATCGCGTGCTGCACGGCGTCGACCTGGACGTGGCCAAGGGCGAAGTGGTGTGCCTGATCGGCCCGTCCGGCTCGGGCAAATCCACCTTGCTGCGCTGCATCAACGCCCTGGAAGCCTACGATGGCGGCACCATCAACGTGTTCGGCGAAACCGTGCAACGTGGCAGCAAGACCGTACACGCCCTGCGCAGCCGCATGGGCATGGTGTTCCAGCGCTTCAACCTGTTCCCCCATCGCACCGTGCTGGAAAACGTGATGGAAGGCCCGGTGTACGTCAAGGGCGAACCGCTGCAACAGGCCCGGGAAGAAGCCTTGGCGCTGCTGGATAAAGTCGGCCTGTCGGCCAAGGCCGATGCCTACCCGGAACAACTCTCCGGCGGCCAGCAACAGCGGGTTGCCATCGCCCGCGCACTGGCGATGAAACCCGATGCGATGTTGTTCGACGAACCCACTTCGGCCCTCGACCCGGAACTGGTGGGCGATGTGCTGGAGGTCATGCGCACCCTCGCCGACGAAGGCATGACCATGATCGTGGTGACCCACGAAATGGGCTTTGCCCGGGAAGTGGCCGACCGCGTGTGCTTCCTGCACGGCGGCTACATCGTGGAGAGCGGGCCGGCCGAGCAGGTGCTGGGCAACCCGCAACAACCGCGCACCCAGGACTTCCTGCGCCGCGTGCTGCACCCGACGGCCAACACCCGGAGCCTGCCATGAAGTCACTCTGGGCCGCGACGGCGCCCGCTGCACCGCAAACACCCGCGTTGGCTGAGTCATTGAAGGTGGACGTGGCCATCGTCGGCGCTGGGTATACCGGCTTGTCCACGGCGCTGCACCTCGCGGAGCGCGGCGTCAGCGTGTGCGTGCTGGAGGCCAACGAGCCCGGCTGGGGCGCGTCCGGGCGCAATGGCGGGCAGGTCAACCCGACACTCAAATACGACCCGGATCAACTGGTGCAGATGTACGGTGCCGAGCGCGCCGAGCCACTGATCAACACCGTGTCCAACTCTGCCGACCTGGTGTTCAACCTGATCGAGCGCCATGGCATCGACTGTGCGCCCACACGCAAGGGCTGGATGCAGGTTTCCTATTCCGAAAAAGGCGTGGCGGGCCTGCACGCCCGGGCCGAACAGTGGGCACGTCGCGGGGTGCCGGTGCAGCGCCTGGATGCCGGCGCGGTGTCCGCCCGCATGGGCAGCCAGGCGTTTGCCGGTGGCTGGCTGGACGGTCGCGCGGGCGCCATCCAACCCTTGGCCTATGCTCGGGGCCTGGTGCGTGCAGCCCAGGCGGCGGGCGTGCGCATTCATGGGCAGAGCGCAGTGACCGCGATGCAACAGGCGGGCGCGGGCTGGAAGTTGCAGACCGCGAGCGGCGCGCAGGTGTCGGCCGGCCAAGTGGTACTGGCCACCAACGGCTACAGCGGCGACTTGTGGCCCGGCATGGCCCAGAGTGTGCTCGCGGCCAACAGTTTTATCGTCGCCACCCGGCCCTTGAGCGGGCCTGCGGCCGAGAGCATTTTGCCGGGGCAGGAAACCGTCTCAACCGCCCAACGGCTGCTGCTGTACTTTCGCAAGGACGCCCACGGTCGCCTGCTGATGGGCGGGCGCGGGTTGTTCGAAGATCCCACCGGGCCCGCAGATTTTGCGCACCTGGAGCGCTCGCTGGCACTGTTGTTTCCCCAGCTGGGCAAGCTGGACTTCGAGTACCGCTGGGCGGGCCGGATCGCGATCACCCGGGACTTTATGCCCCACGTCCACGAGCCTGCACCGGGGCTGACCCTGGCACTGGGCTGCAACGGGCGCGGGATTGCCTTGTGCACCAGCCTCGGCCAGCAACTGGCCGGGCGCCTGTGTGACAGCCGCTCCGACTTCGCTTACCCGGTAACGCCTTTGCAGCGGTTGCCACTGCATGGCTTGCAACGCTTCTACATCGGCGCGGGCGTGGCGTGGTACAGCCTGCTGGATCGCCTCTCCCTGTAGGAGCGAGCTTGCTCGCGAAAAAACCGAAGGCGCCGCGTGTCCTCAGGAGACCGGCGCCTTCGTCAAAGCTCGCAGACCTTTCCCTCATCACTGAAGAAATAGATATTTTCATGCTTGTAGCCCCAGCGACCGCCTCGCTCGCGAGCATGCGGCTCGAAGGTAAAGCACGTCACCTCCTCCAGGCGCCGATGATTGCCCGCCTCGATGTAGAGCCTTTGGTCACGCTGCTCGCAGATGCTGTGGCCGACGTTGCCGGCGAAATCGAGGTTCTCGAAACCCTCGGATGCGATCAGGTCATTGGCGAACGCGTGGAGATCGTTGAACGTGGTTTCAGGCCGGGCGAATGTGCGCATCATCGCGTGTAGCAGGTGCTCGACTTCATAACCCCTGCTGAACTCGGCCCCCACCGGCACCGCCCGGCACACGCCCTCCTCCACATAGAAAGAGCGGGCACAGTCGCCCCACACATTGCCTGCTCTCGGGCTCAAATCCACCGTGATCAGATTGTGTAAACCAACGGCTTCATCACTGGGCCGATAGTCGCGTCCCGACACCGAAAGCGCACTGCGCGAACCCAGCAATACGAAGGCCGGGCAGTCGTAATACCAGGTCTGCGGATAGCCGGAATCCGCGAGCATCTGCGTCGCCATTTCGGCGATGGAGGCTTCGGTGGACTGTGGCGTGATTCGCGTAACGAGGTGCTGCAGCACCGACTTGGCGGCGGCCTGGACCACGCGATTAGGCAACATGGATTGTCTCTGACTGATGAGGGATTGCGTCGATGGTAGCAGCACTCTCCTCGACAGGGAGACGCACTCGGATTTTAAGCTCGTTCCCACGCTCCGCGTGGGAATGCCTACGGTGACGCTCCGCGTCACAAAGGCAGACGCAGAGCGTCCAGGGCTGCGCTCCCACGCAGAGCGTGGGAGCGATCAATAGCCGGAGCACCGACTTGGCGGTGGCCTGGACCACACGATTGTGCAACATGGACCGTCTCTGACTGAGGGAGACATGCTCGGATTTTTCCGACAACTGTTTCAGGTTGTCGGTCGGACCCGGGCTGACTAACCTCCCGCAGTCGCTGCCAATTCAGCGACCGGATTTGACCGTCCGACCAATCGACGACTGCAACGCCCACACCTATTCCAGGCGTTTTTTTTATGCCTGAGGTATCGTGTCGCGGCGGCTGTGCGCGGGATACCTTCGGGTATGCCGGGTTCGTTGATAACCGGTCGGTCAACCCGCGTACAGCTGCCACCCT
>NZ_JACAOM010000123.1:0-3668 GCF_013386245.1 Pseudomonas sp. 21615526
CTGGACCTGCGCCCCTGGAATGAACCCTGGTAAGCACGCCCCATAACAATAAACTGCGAGTATCCAGCATGAGTAAAACAGTAGAATTTTTCTTCGACCTCGGCAGCCCTGCCACCTATCTGGCCTATACCCAACTTCCAGGCCTGTGCGCTGCAACCGGCACCCAGCTGATTTACAAGCCAATGCTGCTGGGCGGGGTGTTCAAGGCCACCGGCAATGCGTCACCGGCCACCGTTCCCGCCAAAGGTCGCTACATGTTCCAGGACCTGGCACGCTACGCCCAGCGCTACCACGTTCCGCTCAAGTTCAATCCGCACTTTCCCATCAACACATTAATGCTGATGCGTGCGGTCACCGGCGTCCAAATGCGCCAGCCCGAACGCTTTCTCGACTTCATCGACTGCCTGTTCCACGCACTCTGGGTCGAGGGCCGACACTTGGGAGACCTGTCTGTGGTAGCCGCAGTGCTGACCGAACACGGCTTTGATCCTGAAGCAATCCTGGCGCTGACCAACGATGACGAAGTCAAGACAACCCTCAAGGACAACACCGAACACGCGATTCAGCGTGGCGTATTCGGTGCCCCCAGTATGTTCGTCGGCGACCAGTTGTTCTTTGGCCAGGATCGCCTGGACTTTGTGCGCGAAGCGCTGGGCTAGATCGCAGCCGTGCGTACCTGCAACCACTCCAGCGCTGCACCGCTGAGCAGCGGGCTCAGGCGCTCACGGACGTGTGCGTGGTAATCGTTGAACCACTGGCGCTCCTCCACCGTCAGCAATAACGGCTCCAGGCAACGGGTGTCGATCGGACACAGTGTCAGTGTCTCGAACTTGAGGAACTCGCCAAACTCGGTCTTGCCCGCTTCACGGTTCAACACCAGGTTCTCGATGCGCACACCCCAACGCCCCGGACGGTAAGTGCCGGGCTCGATGGACGTAATCATGCCGGCCTGCATCGCGGTTTGCGGTGCGGCGACGGCTTGATAGGCGATCACCTGCGGGCCTTCATGCACATTGAGGAAATAGCCGACGCCATGACCGGTACCGTGGCCGTAGTCCACACCCTCGGCCCAGATCGGCGCACGGGCGATGGAATCCAGCAGCGGCGAAAGAATGCCCTTGGGGAAATGCGCGCGGGACAAGGCAATCACACCTTTGAGCACCCGCGTGCAATCGCGTTTCTGCTCTTCGCTTGGCGTCCCGATAGGCACCATCCGCGTGATATCGGTCGTGCCACCCAGGTACTGGCCACCGGAGTCGATCAGCAGCAAGCCATCGCCTTCGATCAGCGCGTGCTCTTCTTCAGTCGCGTGATAGTGCGGCATCGCGCCATTGGCGTTGAATGCGGCAATCGTATTGAAGCTCAGCGACACATAACCCGGACGACGGGTACGCGCTGCCGTCAGGTGCTCATCAATGGTCAGTTCGGTGATGCGCTCACGGCCCAACGCGCTGTCGAGCCAGGCGAAGAATTCACACAGGGCCGCGCCATCCTGCTCCATGGCCTGGCGAATGTGCTCGGCGTCCGCCAGGCTCTTGCGCGATTTGGCCAAGGTGGTCGGGTTAAGCCCCTCGATCAGCGTGACGCCACTGCCCAGGTTTTCCAGCAAGCCGGCGGTCACCCGGGCCGGGTCGACCTGCACACTCGCGCCCGAAGGAATGTCCTTCAACGCCGCTGCGACTTCGCTGTAATCGCGCAGGGTCACGCCATCCTGTTCCAGCACCGCGCGAAGCTCGGCGTCGACTTTGCTCAGGGCCACAAACAGCGTCGCCTGCTGCTGGCCGATCAAGGCAAACGAGACAAACACCGGGTTGAACGAAACGTCGCCACCCCGCAGGTTAAAGAGCCAGGCAATGTCATCCAGGGTCGCGATGAAATGCCAGTCGGCCCCCTTTTCCGTCAAGCTGGCACGCAGGGCTGCGAGCTTCTCGCCACGACTGACGGTGGCCTGGGGTGGCAGATGTTGATAGATCGGTTGGTTCGGCAAGGTTGGACGGTCTTGCCAGACTTCATTCAACAAGTCGATATCCGTGCGCAAGCGTGCACCACGTGCCTCCAGCTTGCTGCCCAGGGTGCGCGCCGAGGCCACGGCCATGACCGCACCATCAACGGCCACCACGCCGCCTTCCGGCGTTTGCTCCGCGAGCCATTCCAGCGGCCCGGGCTGGCCGGGTTGCAGCTTGACCAACTCGATGCCACTGCCCTTGAGCTCCTTGGTCGCCTGTTCCCAATAGCGGCTGTCTGCCCATACACCGGCAAAATCCGCAGTAACAATCAGCGTGCCCACCGACCCATGGAAACCCGACAACCACTGACGGCCCTGCCAGTAACCCGGCAGGTATTCGGACAAGTGCGGGTCCGCCGACGGCACCAACAGGGCATGAATGCCCTCGCGGCTCATCAGTTCGCGGGTGTGCGCCAGGCGCTGGGGAACCGCTCCATGGGTCAAAGGCTGTGTGCTCATCGTGTCTCCTGCTAACCACTAATAATTGTTATGGGGTCAAACGGCCCAGAACGCCGGTGCGCTGGCCAGTGCCGCCTTGATCAGCTGTACCGCCTGATCGATATCCTGCTCGGTGGTAAACCGCCCGAGGCTCAAGCGAATGGTGCGACCTGCGCTGCGGGCATCATGGCCCAGCGCCAGAAGCACATGGGACGGTGCATTGCTCGCCGAATTGCAAGCCGAAGTGGCCGAGAAGGCAATGCCCGCGCTCAACGCGGCGGAATTGAACTCGCCTTCGCTGAACGTCAGGNNAAACCACCTTCATGGCCACCGCCGTGAATCTGCGCCAGCACTTTCTGCTGCGCACGTGGGCCGACGTACAACGCGCCGATACCCTTGGGACCATAGAGTTTGTGTGCGGAAAATGACATGAGGTCCACTGGCCATTCGGCCAGGTCAATCTCGACCTTGCCTGCGCCCTGCGCCGCATCTACGTGAAACAGCGCGCCATGCTCGCGCACGCGTGCGCCAATCGCCCGGATATCGTTAAGAGTGCCCAGCTCGTTGTTCACCAGCATCAGCGACACCAGGAAGGTGTCCTCACGCAATGCTTCGCTCACCGCCTCGACACTGATCAAACCCTCGGCGTCCGGCACCAGGTACGTCACGGCAACCCCGGCTTCCTGCAACTGGCGAGCGGTGTCGAGCGTGGCCTTGTGTTCAATCTGGCTGGTGATGATGTGCCCGCCGGCCACGCCGCGCGCCTGGGCAACGCCCTTGATGGCGAGGTTGTTGGACTCGGTGGCACCGGAGGTCCAGACAATCTGTGCCGGCTCGGCGCCGACCAACTCAGCCACCTGGCCCCGTGCCTGCTCAACCGTTTGCCGGGCCTGTTGGCCGAACGCGTGGGAACTGGACGCAGGGTTGCCGAAGTTGGCATTGAAGCCCAGACACTCAACCATCACCTGGATGACCCGCTCATCCACCGGCGTGGTGGCGGCGTAGTCGAAATACAGCGGACGTTTATTCATGACGTTAAAGACTCGCAGAGCAGGTTCCCGAGAACAACGTCTCAGGGGCCGCAATCAGGAAGGAAGATGGTTTACCTGATCCCGTGCCGTTAAAGAAAGACCACTTTATTTAAAAGTGCGTAGGAACGCTCCTGAAATTCAGCTTAACAGGCTCCGGGAAACGGATGGCAAACAAAAAGCCCGAGGTTCCTGTG
>NZ_JACAOM010000124.1:0-1545 GCF_013386245.1 Pseudomonas sp. 21615526
ATTATAGACAGATATAAAACGCCGTCAACAGTTAATTTCAGGTTTATTCGGATTTAAGCGTAATACGCGCAAATGCCTTCTTGCCGGCCTGGCAAACGTGGGTCGCGCCCAGCTCGTATATAAAGGTGCGATCGACAACCTCACCATCTATACGCACACCGCCAGACCCCAGAAGGTCGCGCGCCACCGCCGAGTTCTTCACCAGGCCCGCCTTATTAAGGACGGCAGCGATCGGCATTGCCTCGCCAGCAGTCAATTCAATCTCAGGCAGATCATCCGGCAGCTCGCCATCCTTCATACGGTTACCCGCAGCACGGTGAGCACTGGCCGCAGCCTCTTCACCATGGAAGCGCGCAACAATCTCTTCAGCCAGCTTGATCTTCACATCCCGCGGGTTAGCCCCAGCTTCCACTTCAGCACGCAATGCATTGATCTCATCCATCGAGCGGAAACTCAACAGTTCGAAGTAACGCCACATCAGCGCATCCGGAATCGAAACCAGCTTGCCGTACATCACACCCGGCGCTTCCTGGATACCGACATAGTTACCCAGGGACTTGGACATCTTCTTGACGCCATCCAGCCCTTCCAGCAACGGCATCGTCAGAATGCACTGAGCCTCTTGCCCATACGCACGCTGCAGCTCACGCCCCATCAGCAGGTTGAACTTCTGATCAGTACCGCCCAGCTCGACATCGGCACGCAACGCCACCGAGTCATACCCTTGAACCAATGGGTACAGGAACTCATGGATAGCGATCGGCTGATTAGTGGAGTAGCGCTTATCGAAGTCATCGCGCTCGAGCATGCGAGCAACGGTGTACTGGGACGTAAGACGAATGAAATCCGCCGGCCCCATCTGATCCATCCAGGTGGAGTTGAAGGCCACCTCGGTCTTGGCCGGATCAAGAATCTTGAAGACCTGGGTCTTGTAGGTCTCGGCGTTATCGAGAACCTGCTCACGGGTCAGCGGCGGACGCGTAGCGCTCTTGCCGCTCGGATCGCCGATCATCCCGGTGAAGTCACCTATAAGGAAGATCACCTGATGCCCCAGTTCCTGGAACTGGCGCAGCTTATTAATAAGCACCGTATGCCCAAGGTGCAGATCCGGCGCCGTCGGATCAAAGCCGGCCTTAATACGCAGGGGCTGGCCACGCTTGAGCTTTTCGATCAGCTCAGCTTCGACCAACAGTTCTTCCGCACCACGTTTGATCAGCGCTAGCTGCTCTTCAACCGACTTCATAACAGACCCGCAAGGCTCAGATTCAAAAGGGAACCAACCATACAAGATCAGGGACTAATTACAAGTTTTGCCCTGCGCACGGACACCGTTCAGCAAGCCCAGCGTTCGCAAGCTTGCACCACAGATGATTTGGTTATATTTTATACAGTTATTTCATCTTCATCATGTCATTCATCTTTTCCAATTCATCTTTTCAAAGTCAAAATTACTTATGACCACAGAACCGTCTAAAGCGCCGCCGCTTTACCCGAAGACCCACCTGCTCGCCGCAAGTGGGATCGCCGCCCTTCTGAGCCTGGCAC
>NZ_JACAOM010000125.1:0-26280 GCF_013386245.1 Pseudomonas sp. 21615526
AGCGGAACCAATAGCGGCCATAACCGCAGCAACGGATATGCCCCCAACCTGAAAACCTACTTCTTTTTCTTCGGAACCCGCACCAACCGCGTGTCCGAATAAATGTCATGCCAGCCACGCTTCTGCTTGTCGAACAACGACCAGATAAACCCAAGCCCCAGGCACAACCACGAAGCAATCGACACCACAAACCGCAACAACGCCTGCCACAGACTAATCCGCGACCCATCAGCGTTCTGCACCCGCACCCCCCAAACCTGCATCCCCAGGGTCTGCCCCGAGTGCGTCCAGAACTTGGCAAAAAACCCAAACAACACAAAAAACAAAATCGTCGACAACAGCGGATCACCATCCAGCGCGCCAGACTCAGACAGCGCCCGCAGCTTGGCCTCACCGACAAACCCCATCCACACCAGCTTGTAGATGAAGGCCGTGACGATCAGCAGGGCGGTGCACAACAGGAAGTCATAGAACATCGCTGCCAGACGACGGCCCAGGCCTACGGCGGGAAACTCGCCTTGGGGGCTCAGCAGGTGTTTCGACATGGCATGGCTCTCGGCAGGAAAAAAGCCATTTTACGGAAGAACGCCCATAAAAAAGCCCCTGATGTCATATCAGGGGCTTTTTGTCGCAGCAAGGATCAGCCTTCTGCTTGTACTTCGTCGGCTTGCATGCCTTTCTGGCCTTGCACCGCGATGAAGGTCACTTTCTGGCCTTCTTTCAGGCTTTTGAAGCCGTTGCCCTGAATAGCGCGGAAGTGGACGAACAGATCCGGACCGCTTTCTGGAGTGATAAAACCAAACCCTTTTTCGTCGTTAAACCACTTGACGGTACCGCTCTGACGATCAGCCATTTTCTTATTTCCTTGACGCAAAAAAATTAATGACAGCCCCTTTCACATGAAAGAGTACTGGGCTGGGTTGCAGGAAAGTAAGAGACGTCGAACGGGTTGTAGCAAACTTTGGCTACTGCCCAGGTCCAGGTTCAAAGCGACCCATGCAAACACAGTGGGCAAACTCTACGCCAACTAATACAGAAAAAACAAGCCCCGGCAAAACCCCAGGTTTTGCTCGGCCTCGTTACACTTCTGTCCACAATGTGGAACGCGTTTATTCGATAGAATTCGTCACTTGTTATAGGTGACTGAACATAACATTGACTATCGTCAATGCACTTTAATGTGGCGGTTGCGTTACAGATTAGTGCACGTTAACGCAACCGCGTTACTTATAGGAACAGTCAATCAACCACGGTAGTAACGTTGTGGTACGAATGGCATTTTACTTACACGTAGTGGCACCTTTTTCCCACGTACCAACGCAGATACTTCGGTATCCAGTGCGATGAAAGCGCTGTCCAGATAACCCATGGCCAGCGGGCCGCCCAGGCTCGGGCCAAAACCGCCGCTGCAGACGCTGCCGATCACGGTGCCGTGTTCGTCGACGATTTCTGCGCCTTCACGGACCGGCGTGCGTTCCTGTGGCAACAGGCCTACGCGTTTGCGGCTGACGCCGGTTTGTTGCTGGGTGAAGATCGCATCGGCGCCCGGGAAGCCACCGGCGCGTGCGCCATCAGCACGACGGGCCTTGGAAATTGCCCACAACAGGCTGGCTTCAATCGGCGTGGTCTCGGTGTTCATGTCATGGCCATAAAGGCACAGGCCGGCTTCCAGGCGCAGGGAGTCGCGGGCGCCCAGGCCGATGGCCTGTACTTCGGTTTCGGCCAGCAGGCTGCGGGCCAGGGCCTCGGCGTTCGCGGCCGGTACCGAGATTTCGAAGCCGTCTTCGCCGGTGTAGCCCGAGCGGCTGACGTAACAATCCACGCCCAGCAGGCGGGTCGGTGCGAATTGCATGAAGGTCATGTGCTTGACCTCCGGCGCCAGGCGCGCCAGCACGCTGACGGCAGCCGGGCCTTGCAGGGCCAGCAGGGCGCGTTCCTCGAACAGTGGCTCGATGGTGCACTGGTCACCGATGTGCTGGCGCAGGTGGGCCAGGTCCTGGTCCTTGCAGGCGGCGTTGACCACCAGGAACAGTTCGTCGTTACCCAGGTTGGCGACCATCAGGTCATCCAGGATGCCGCCTTGCTCGTTGGTGAACATCGCATAACGCTGCATGCCCACCGGCAGGTCGATGATGTCCACCGGCACCAGGGTTTCCAGGGCCTTGGCGGCACCGGCGCCGGTCAGGCGGATCTGGCCCATGTGCGACACATCGAACAACCCGGCTTGTTCACGGGTGTGCAGGTGTTCTTTCATCACGCCCAGCGGGTATTGCACCGGCATGTCGTAGCCGGCGAAGGGCACCATGCGCGCGCCCAGTTCGATGTGCAGGGCGTGCAACGGGGTTTTCAACAGGGTTTCGGTGGACATATTCAGCTCCTGAAAAACGTGCAGACGCGCTTATAGGCGTCAGCACTCGATAATGTTGACCGCCAAACCGCCACGGGCGGTTTCCTTGTATTTGCTTTTCATGTCAGCGCCGGTCTGGCGCATGGTGCGGATGACCTTGTCGAGGGACACGAAGTGTTGCCCGTCGCCGCGCAGGGCCATGCGCACCGCATTGATGGCCTTGACCGAACCCATGGCGTTGCGCTCGATGCAGGGCACCTGCACCAAGCCGCCGATGGGGTCGCAGGTCAGGCCGAGGTTGTGTTCCATGCCGATCTCGGCGGCGTTCTCCACCTGGGAAACCGTACCGCCCAACACTTCACACAGGGCGCCGGCAGCCATGGAGCAGGCCACGCCGACTTCTCCCTGGCAGCCGACTTCGGCGCCGGAGATCGAGGCGTTCTCCTTGTACAGAATACCGATGGCCGCGGCGGTGAGCAGGAAGCGCACCACCCCGTCTTCGCTGGCCCCCGGGATAAAGCGCATGTAGTAGTGCAACACAGCCGGCACAATCCCGGCGGCACCGTTGGTGGGCGCCGTCACCACGCGCCCGCCATTGGCGTTTTCTTCGTTGACCGCCAGGGCGTACAGGTTGACCCAGTCCAGCACCGACAGCGGGTCGCGCAGCGCCGATTCCGGGTTCTTGCACAGTTGGCGATGCAACGCGGCGGCGCGGCGCTTGACCTTCAGCCCTCCCGGCAAAATCCCTTCGTTGCGACAGCCCGCGTCCACGCAGTCCTGCATCACCTGCCAGATCTTCAGCAGGCCGGCGCGGGTTTCCGCTTCCGGGCGCCAGGCGCTTTCATTGGTCAGCATCACCTGGCTGATGGACAGCCCATAGGTGGCGCAATGGCCGAGCAAGTCCTTGGCACTTTTGAACGGGAACGTCAGGGGCGTGGCGTCTTCGACAATCCGGTCGTGGCCGGCGGCGTCTTCATCCACTACAAACCCGCCGCCCACCGAGTAGTACTCCCGGCTGCGAATCTGCAAGCCGGCGGCGTCGAAGGCGCGGAAGATCATGCCGTTGGGATGATAGGGCAGGGGTTTGCGAATCATCGCCAGGTGTTCTTTCTCGTTGAACGCAATGCTGTGTTCGCCGAGCAGGTTCAAGCGTGCGTTGCCGCGAATTTCCAACAGGCGGGCGGCAACGGTTTCGGTGTTCACGGTATCCGGGTGCTCGCCTTCCAGGCCCAACAATACGGCCTTGTCACTGCCGTGGCCTTTGCCGGTGGCGCCGAGTGAGCCGTAGAGCTCCACCTTGACGCAGGTGGTGGCGCCCAGCAGGTTGTCGCGCTTCAGTCCCTCGACGAATCGAGCGGCAGCGCGCATCGGGCCGACGGTGTGAGAGCTGGAGGGGCCGATGCCAATCTTGAACAGGTCGAACACGCTTAAAGACATGGTTGTTCTCCGGTTTCTTATTATTGATCGGATGTACGCGGTCCAATGTGGGAGCGGGCTTGCTCGCGAAAGCGGCGGGTCAGTCACCAGATGTATCAACTGACACTCCGCATTCGCGAGCAAGCCCGCTCCCACATCAGGTTACGCGTAGCTCTCGATCGACGGGCAAGCGCACACCAGGTTGCGATCGCCAAACACGTTGTCGACCCGGCCAACCGGCGGCCAGTACTTGGCTTCGATCAACGACGCCACCGGGTACACCGCTTGTTCACGGCTGTATGGGTGGCTCCATTCGCCAACCAGTTCCGCGGCAGTGTGTGGCGCGTTTTTCAGCGGGTTGTCGTCTTTGTCCAGCGAGCCATTTTCCACCGCGCGGATTTCTTCGCGGATGGCGATCATCGCGTCGCAGAAGCGGTCCAGTTCTTCCCGGGATTCGCTTTCGGTCGGCTCGATCATCAGGGTGCCGGCCACCGGGAACGACATGGTCGGCGCATGGAAACCAAAGTCGATCAGACGCTTGGCCACGTCATCCACGCTGATGCCGCTGCTGTCTTTCAACGGGCGCAGGTCGAGGATGCATTCGTGGGCCACCAGGCCGTTGCTGCCGGTGTACAGCACCGGGTAGTGCTCTTCCAGGCGACGGGAAATGTAGTTGGCATTCAAAATCGCCAACTGCGAAGCGCGCTTGAGGCCTGCGCCGCCCATCATGCTGATGTACATCCAGGTGATCGGCAGGATGCTCGCGCTGCCGAACGGTGCGGCGCAGACCGCGCCTTCCTTGCGTTCCATCGCGGCATGGCCGGGCAGGAACGGCGTCAGGTGGGATTTGACGCCAATCGGGCCGACGCCCGGGCCGCCACCACCGTGGGGAATGCAGAAGGTCTTGTGCAGGTTCAAGTGGGACACATCGCCGCCGAACTTGCCCGGGGCGCAGAGGCCGACCATCGCGTTCATGTTGGCGCCGTCGATGTACACCTGGCCGCCGTTGTCGTGAATGATCCCGCAGATTTCGCGGATGCCTTCTTCGAACACGCCATGGGTGGACGGGTAGGTGATCATCAGCGCAGCGAGGTGCTCGCGGTGCTCGATAGCCTTGGCACGCAGGTCGTCGATGTCGACGTTACCGCGTGCATCGCAGGCGGTGACCACGACGCGCATGCCGGCCATGTTGGCGGTGGCCGGGTTGGTGCCGTGGGCCGACGACGGGATCAGGCAGATATCGCGGCGTTCTTCGCCACGGCTCTGGTGATAGGCACGGATGGCCAGCAGGCCGGCGTATTCGCCCTGGGAACCGGCGTTCGGTTGCAGGGAAATCGCGTCATAACCGGTGGCCGCGCAGAGCATGGCTTCCAGTTCGGTCGTCAGTTGCTGGTAGCCGGCGCTTTGCGAGGCCGGGGCGAACGGGTGCAGGGCACCGAACTCGGCCCAGGTCACCGGGATCATTTCGCTGGCGGCGTTGAGCTTCATGGTGCACGAGCCCAGCGGGATCATGGTGCGATCCAGGGCCAGGTCCTTGTCGGCCAGTTTGCGCAGGTAGCGCATCAGCTCGGTTTCGGAGTGGTAACGGTTGAACACCGGGTGGCTGAGAATCGGCGACTGGCGCAGCAGGGCGGCCGGCAGGGTGCTTTCAACGCTGGCAGCCAATGCGGCGAAGTCCGGCAGGGCTTTACCGCCGGCGAACACGCTCCACAGGGTTTCGATGTCGGCTTGGGAGGTGGTTTCGTCCACCGACAGGCCAACGCGTTCGCCGTCGACCACACGCAGGTTGATGCGCTGGGCGCGAGCCTTGTCGTGCAGGGCAGCAGTTTGCGCGCCGGTCTTGATGGTCAGGGTGTCGAAGAAGTGGGCTTGTTCAACCGCCAGGCCCAATGCGCCCAAGCCTTTGGCGAAGATCGCGGTCAGGTGGTGAATGCGGTTGGCAATCTGGGTCAGGCCTTTCGGGCCGTGGTACACGGCGTACATGCTGGCAATGTTGGCCAACAGCACTTGGGCGGTGCAGATGTTGCTGGTGGCCTTCTCGCGGCGGATATGTTGCTCGCGGGTCTGCATGGCCAGGCGCAGGGCCGGCTTGCCGAAACGGTCCACGGAGACGCCGACCAGGCGGCCCGGCATGTCGCGCTTGAACGCATCCTTGGTGGAGAAGTACGCCGCGTGCGGGCCACCGAAGCCCAGCGGCACGCCGAAGCGTTGCGCGCTGCCGATGGCCACGTCGGCGCCGAACTCACCCGGCGGGGTCAGCAGGGTCAGGGCCAGCAGGTCGGCGGCCACGGCCACCAGCGCATTGGCGGCGTGGAAGCGCTCGGTCAGTTCGCGGTAGTCGAACACGTCACCGTTGCTGGCCGGGTATTGCAGCAGGGCGCCGAAGAAGGCGCTGACGTCGGTCAGTTCACGCTCGTCGCCCACCACCACGTCGATGCCCAGCGGCTCGGCACGGGTGCGCAATACGTCGAGGGTTTGCGGGTGGCTGTGCACGGAGGCGAAGAACGCGTTGCTGCCTTTGTTCTTGCTCAGGCGTTTGCAGAAGGTCATGGCTTCGGCAGCGGCGGTGGCTTCGTCCAACAGCGAGGCGTTGGCGATCGGCAGGCCGGTGAGGTCGCTGATCAGCGTCTGGAAGTTCAGCAGCGACTCCAGGCGGCCCTGGGAAATCTCCGGCTGATACGGCGTGTAGGCGGTGTACCAGGCCGGGTTTTCCAGCAGGTTGCGCAGGATCGGCGACGGTGTGTGGCAGTTGTAGTAGCCCTGGCCGATGTAGGTCTTGAACAGCTCGTTCTTGGCGGCGATCGCCTTGATCGAAGCCAGTGCGTCGGCTTCGCTCAGGCCGTCGCTCAGGCCCAGCACAGCGGTGCCCTTGATGCTTTCCGGGATCACGCTGGCGCTCAGGGCTTCCAGGGAATCAAAGCCCAGGGTGGCGAGCATGTGTTGCTCGTCGTCCTGGCGCGGGCCGATGTGGCGGGCGATGAATTCGTTGGCGGTGGTCAGATTAGTCATGGCGCGCTCCTCAGGCTTCAGCGTTGGCTTTGATCAGGCGGTCATACGCATCCTGATCCAACAGCTTAGCTACTGCGTCGGCATCAGCCGGTTTAAAGCGGAAGAACCAGCCTTCGCCCATCGGGTCTTCGTTGACCAGCTCGGGGCTGCCGTCCAGCTTGTCGTTTACTTCGAGGACTTCGCCGTCCAATGGCATGTATACGCCGCTGGCGGCCTTGACCGATTCAACGGTGGAGGCTTCTGCCCCTTTGTCGTAGGACTGCAGCTCAGGCAGTTGCACGAAAACCACATCACCCAGCGCGTTCTGCGCAAAAGCGGTAATGCCCACGGTCACGCTGCCGTCGGCTTCGGCGCGCAGCCATTCGTGATCTTCAGTAAAGCGCAACTCGCTCATGGAAACTCCTCAGGGCCAGATTCGTCTGGTGGACGGGATTGGAATAATGGGGAGTTGCTTAGCAAAATTGCGGCCAATGTTTTTTTATCGTTATAAAACAATTAGTTACTGATTATGGCGGGTGATGTTCGGAAGGTGGTTGTAGCGATATCGCTACAGCTGGACGGGTGAAAAAAAGCCTATGAGGATCAAAGCCTTGCATGGCGACGCCTACGACGGTGTGTATCGATATCGTTCCACTGTAGCGCTTTCAGTACGGGCGGAGGTCGCTTTTGAGGGCGCCGTAGATCAAATGTGGGAGCGGGCTTGCTCGCGAAAGCGGTATGTCAGTGCCGAATGTATTGACTGACCCAACGCATTCGCGAGCAAGCCCGCTCCCACATGTTGATCGCGTGCAGTCAGTCAGGGCTTGTTGGGAATGCCGTACTTGCGCAAGCGGTGGGCAATGGCGGTGTGGGAGGTTTGCAGGCGGCTGGCCAGCTGGCGCGTGGACGGATAGCTGACATAGAGCTTCTCCAGCAACCCGCGCTCGAAGTCTTCCACCGCCTGCTCCAGGCTGTCGACTTCACCATCGTTCTGCCGCGCCACCGAGGTGCCGGCGATGTCCAGGTCGCCGATGTCCACCAGGCTGCTTTCGCAAATGGCCGCGGCGCGGAAGATCACGTTCTGTAATTGCCGCACGTTGCCCGGCCAGCGGTTGCCCAGCAGCGCCGGGTAGGTGCCCGGCGCCAGGCGGCAGACCGGGCGCTGGATCTGCGCGCAGGCCTGCTGCATGAAGTAGCGGGCCAGCAGCAGGATGTCCTGGCCGCGCTCGCGCAGGGGCGGCACTTCGACGTTGAGCACGTTGAGGCGGTAGAACAGGTCTTCGCGGAAGGTGCCTTCGCTGACCATCTTTTCCAGGTCGCGGTGGGTGGCGCTGAGGATCCGCACATTGACCTTCACCTCACGGTCGCCGCCCACCCGGCGGAAGCTGCCGTCGTTGAGAAACCGCAGCAGCTTGGCCTGCAAGTACGGCGACATCTCGCCGATCTCGTCGAGGAACACCGTGCCCTGGTTGGCCAGTTCCATCAGCCCCGGCTTACCGCCACGCTGGGCACCGGTGAAGGCGCCGGGGGCGTAGCCGAACAGTTCGCTCTCGGCCAGGTTCTCCGGCAGCGCCGCGCAGTTCAGGGCCAGGAACGGCGCGCTGTGGCGTGCGCTGATGGCGTGGCAGGCACGGGCCACCAGCTCCTTGCCGGTGCCGGTCTCGCCCTGGATCAACAACGGTGCATCCAGCGCCGCCACCCGTTGCGCCCGCGCCTTGAGGGTGCGGATCGCCGGGGACTCGCCCAACAACGCGTCGAAACCTTCGGCGTGGTCATGGTGCAGCGCCGACAGTTGTTCGCCGATGCGGTTGGGTTGGTACAGGGTCAGCAGGGCGCCGGCGTCGGTGATCGGCGTGGCGTCCAGCAGCAGGGTCTGGCCGTTGACGCTGATTTCCCGCAGTGCCAGGCGAAAGCCGTGTTCCAGCAGGGTGGCCAGCAGGGTTGGGTCGTCGAACAGTTCGTTGATGCTTTCCCCGGCGGGTTCACGACCGTATAAGGCGATCAGCGCCGGGTTGGCCAGCAGGATCTTGCCGGCGCTGTCCAGGGCCAGTACCGGGTCGGTCATGGCGGCGAGCAGGGCATCGAGTTGCAGGTGCTGGCGCTGGCCGGGGAGGATGTCGACCACGGTCACGGCTTGCACGCCGCGCACGCTGAACAGTGCATCACGCAGCTCTTCCAGTACCTCGGCACTCAAGGTTGGCGCGTCGATGTAGACGTTGGGCGGAACCATTTCCACCGCATCCAGGTTCAGATTGCGCCCACCGAGCAAGGCCAGGACTTCCTGGGTGATGCCGACGCGGTCGATGAAGCTGACGTGGATACGCATGGGGCTGTTTTTGGTTCTGGCGAGCGAGAGGTGGCAAGTATGCCTTGGAGAAGATAGAGATCAAAATGTGGGAGCGGGCTTGCTCGCGAATGCGGTGTGTCAGTCACCGGATGTATCAACTGATACACCGCATTCGCGAGCAAGTCGAATCGTCGCACCGCCGCTCCCACATTTGATGGTTGGTGCCTGGGAAATCGGGTTATTCGAGGTGTTCGGGTTTGACCGGATCCCCAGGCTTCACATCCAGCTGATGCCGCACATCCTCAAACATCAAATCGTACTGCTTGTGCATCTGGCCATTGAGCACGGCAATCTTCGGCATGCCGTACTTCTGCGCGATGTTCATCGCCTGCCGGGCGAAGTCGAACGACTGGTCCTTGGGCAGGAAGAACTCTTCCTTGAGCTCCTTGCCCTGCACCGTGCCGTGCATCTTGAAGAGCATTCCCTTGCCTTCCTTTGGGTCCTGGCTGACTTCGTAGTCGATGCACAGGTTGTAGCTGTAGTCATCCTTGTTCAGCGCGTGGCGTTCGATGTGCAGGTGACCAGGTTCAAAGGTAGCCATAGGCGTTTCTCCTCTACTTCACAGGTAGGTGATGCCAGGTTTTGCGGTACTGATGCGGGTGCCGGCGCTGCCCTGGACAATCGCTTCGATGTCCGAGAGTGAACCGATCACTGCGGTTTTTCCAGTCTGGCGGGCGAACTCGCACGCGGCCTGGACCTTGGGTCCCATGGAGCCGGCAGCGAAGCCGAGCTTTTCCATTTCGTCCGGGTGTGCCTGGCCGATGGCTTTCTGGGTGGGCTTGCCGAAGTCGATAAAGGCGGCATTGACGTCGGTGGCGATCACCAGCAAATCGGCGTCCAGTTGCCCGGCCAGCAACGAGGAGCACAGGTCTTTGTCGATCACGGCTTCAATGCCCTTGAGCTTGCCGTCTTCGCCATACATCGTCGGAATCCCGCCGCCACCGGCGCAGATCACGATGCTGCCTTTTTCCAGCAGCCACTGGATCGGGCGGATTTCAAAGATCCGTTTTGGCCGTGGGCTGGCCACCACGCGGCGATACTTGTCGCCATCGGGGGCAATCGCCCAGCCTTTTTCAGCGGCCAGTTTTTCCGCCTCGGCTTTGGAGTACACCGGGCCGATGGGTTTGGTCGGGTTCTGGAAGGCCGGGTCCTTGGCGTCCACTTCCACCTGGGTCAGCAGCGTGGCGAACGGCACTTCGAAGTCCAGCAGGTTGCCCAGTTCCTGTTCGATGATGTACCCGATCATGCCCTCGGTTTCGGCTCCCAACACATCCAGCGGGTAAGGTGAAACCTGGGTGTAGGCGGCAGCCTGCAGCGACAGCAGGCCCACTTGCGGGCCATTGCCGTGGGCAATCACCAGCTCGTTACCTTTGTGGATCTTGGCGATCTGTTCGGTAGCGATACGGATATTGGCCCGTTGATTGTCTGCGGTCATGGGTTCACCACGGCGCAGAAGGGCGTTGCCGCCCAGTGCAACGACGATACGCATATAAGGTTGTCCTTCCAGAATCCAGCGTTGTGAACACCGGGCCAAATGTGGGAGCGGTATTGGTTTAGATATCCGCCAGCGCCGACACCAGGATCGCCTTGATGGTGTGCATGCGGTTTTCCGCCTGTTCAAAGGCAATGTTGGCCGGGGACTCAAACACTTCTTCGGTCACTTCCACGCCATTGGCCAGGTTTGGATAACGCGCGGCGATGTCCTTGCCGACCTTGGTTTCGCTGTTGTGGAACGCCGGCAGGCAGTGCATGAATTTCACCCGTGGGTTGCCCGAGGCTTTCATCATCTTGGCGTTGACCTGGTACGGCAGCAGTTGCTCGATGCGCTCGTCCCACGCTTCCACCGGCTCGCCCATGGACACCCAGATATCGGTGTGGATGAAGTCCACGCCTTTCACCGCTTCCTTCGGGTCTTCGGTGATGGTGATGCGCGCGCCGCTTTCCTCGGCAAATGCCTGGCACTGCTTGATGAAATCAGCATGGGGCCACAGGGCTTTCGGTGCGCCGATGCGCACGTCCATGCCCAGCTTGGCGCCAATCATCAGCAGCGAGTTGCCCATGTTGTAGCGGGCGTCGCCCAGGTAGGCATAGCTGATGTCATGCAGCGGCTTGTCGCTGTGCTCGCGCATGGTCAGGGTGTCGGCGATCATCTGGGTGGGGTGGAATTCGGCGGTCAGGCCGTTGAACACCGGCACCCCGGCGAACTTGGCCAGCTCTTCGACGATTTCCTGTTCAAAGCCACGGTACTCGATGGCATCGAACATCCGGCCGAGGACGCGGGCGGTGTCTTTCATGCTTTCTTTGTGGCCGATCTGCGACGACACCGGGTCGATGTAGGTGACGTGGGCACCCTGGTCGTGGGCCGCGACCTCGAACGCGCAACGGGTGCGGGTCGAGGTTTTTTCGAAGATCAGCGCGATGTTTTTGCCCTTCAGGTGCGGACGCTCGGTGCCGGTGTATTTGGCGCGCTTGAGGTCGCGGGACAGGTCCAGCAGGTAGTGCAGCTCGCGAGTGGTGTGGTGCATCAGCGACAGCAGGCTGCGGTTGCGCATATTAAAAGCCATGGTGGATCTCCTTCTGTTTAGGTTATCCCCCTGGCCGGCGCCTTATGAGCGGCGGCCAGGGTTTGAATATCAGTAGTCGATTGGGTCGCGAATGATCGGGCAGGTCATGCAGTGGCCGCCGCCACGGCCACGGCCGAGTTCACCGGCGCTGATGGTGATGACTTCCACACCGGCCTTGCGCAGCAAGGTGTTGGTGTAGGTGTTGCGGTCGTAGCCGATCACCACGCCAGGCTCCACGGCCACTACGTTGTTGCCGTCATCCCACTGCTCGCGCTCGGCGGCGAAGCTGTTGCCGCCGGTTTCCACCACACGCAGGGCCTTGAGGTTCAGGGCGGCGGCGACGGTGTCGAGGAAGTTGGTTTTTTCGCGCTGGATGTCGATGCCGCCGGGCTTGGTCTCGTCCGGGCGCAGGGTGAAAGCGACGATCTGGTTGACCACTTCCGGGAAGATCGTGACCAGGTCGCGGTCGCAGAAGCTGAACACGGTGTCGAGGTGCATCGCCGCGCGGGATTTTGGCAGGCCGGCGACGATCACACGCTCCACGGCCTTGTGCTTGAACAGGTTCAGGGCGAGTTGGCCGATGGCCTGGCGCGAGGAACGCTCGCCCATGCCGATCAACACCACGCCGTTACCAATCGGCATCACGTCGCCGCCTTCCAGGGTGGCGTTGCCGTGTTCCTGGTCAGGGTCGCCGTACCACACCTGGAAGTCCGCGTTGGTGAACTCGGGGTGGAATTTGTAGATGGCGCTGGCCAGCAGGGTTTCCTGGCGTCGCGCCGGCCAGTACATCGGGTTCAGCGTCACGCCACCGTAGATCCAGCAGGTGGTGTCGCGGGTGAACTGGGTGTTGGGCAGCGGCGGCAGGATGAAGCTTGAGTGGCCGAGGAAATCGCGGAACATCTCGATGGTCTTGCCACCGAAACTGCTCGGCAGGTCATCGGCCGACACGCCACCGATCAGGTACTCGGCGACCTTGCGCGGCTCCAGGCTGCGCAGCCACGAGCTGACCTCATTGACCAGCCCCAGGCCCACCTGGTTGGCGGTGATCTTGCGCTCCAGGATCCAGTCCAGCGCTTCGGGGATGGCGACGATGTCGGTCAGCAGGTTGTGCATTTCCAGCACATCGATGTCGCGCTCGCGCATCTTGGTCACGAAGTCGAAGTGGTCGCGCTTGGCCTGGGCTACCCACAGCACGTCATCGAACAGCAGTTCATCGCAGTTGTTTGGGGTCAGCCGCTGGTGGGCCAAACCTGGGGAGCACACCATGACTTTGCGCAGTTTGCCGGCTTCGGAATGTACGCCGTACTTCACTTTTTCCGTGGTCATTACAGATCCTCCAGTGAACAATAATTACAGGGTCAGGAAGCCGGAGTAGAGGCCATAGCCCGCCACGAGGGCGCCTATGACGACTGCGGCGAAAATCAGCTTCTCGACGTTGGTGAAAATCGGTTTGCCCAGTTCATGCTTGGCCATGGCGAACAGGATCACGCCAGGGGCGTAGAGCAGGGCGGACAGCAACAGGTACTTGGTGCCACCGGCGTACAGCAGCCAGACCGCGTAGATCAACGCGATGGCGCCGATCAGCAGGTCTTTCCTGCGTTCGCCCGGGGCGCTTTCATAGGTTTCACCGCGCACCGCCAGCAGCAGTGCATAGGCCGCCGACCACAGGTAAGGCACCAGGATCATCGAGGTGGCGAGGTAGATCAGCGACAGGTAAGTGCTGGCCGAGAACAGCGTGATCACCAGGAAAATCTGCACCATGGCGTTGGTCAGCCACAGGGCGTTGGCCGGCACGTGGTTGGCGTTTTCCTTACGCAGGAACTCCGGCATGGTGTGGTCCTTGGCGGCGGCGAACATGATCTCCGCACACAGCAGCACCCACGACAGCAGCGCCCCCAGCAAGGAAATGATCAAGCCGACGCTGATCAATACCGCGCCCCAGTGACCCACCACGTGCTCCAGCACGGCGGCCATCGACGGGTTTTGCAGCTTGGCCAATTCCGGTTGGGTCATGATCCCCAGGGACAGCACGTTCACCAGCATCAGGAACAGCAGCACGGTGATAAAACCAATCACCGTGGCCTTGCCGACGTCGGAGCGTTTTTCGGCGCGGGACGAGAAGATGCTCGCACCCTCAATGCCGATGAACACCCAGACGGTGACCAGCATCATGTTGCGCACCTGGTTCATCACGCTGCCCAGGTCCGGGTTTTTCACGCCCCAGATGTCGGCGGTGAAGATGTCCAGCTTGAACGCGAAGAGCGCGATCAACACAAACAGCACCAGTGGCACCACCTTGGCGATGGTGGTCACCAGGTTGATGAACGCGGCTTCCTTGATCCCGCGCAGTACCAGGAAGTGCACGGCCCACAGCAGCACCGACGCGCCGATCACCGCCGCCGGGGTGTTGCCTTCGCCGAAGATGGGGAAGAAGTAACCGAGGGTGCTGAACAGCAGCACGAAATAGCCGACGTTGCCCAGCCAGGCACTGATCCAGTAACCCCAGGCGGATGAGAAACCCATGTAGTCGCCAAACCCGGCCTTGGCGTAGGCATAGACCCCGCCGTCGAGGTCGGGCTTGCGATTGGCCAGGGTCTGGAACACGAACGCCAGGGTCAACATGCCCACGGCGGTGATCACCCAACCAATCAGTACCGCGCCGACATCGGCGCTGGCCGCCATGTTTTGCGGCAGTGAGAAGATCCCGCCACCAATCATTGAACCCACGACAAGTGCAACCAGTGCGCCGAGTCGAAGTTTTCCGGGAGATTCAGACATCGCATGACTCCAATGCAGGAGAAGAGAGACCACAGAATAAATCCGTGCGCTAATCAAACAGCTGACTCAGATCACTTCATTGGCACATTCCATTGTGAATTAATGACTTATGATGAAAGGTACGCGCGCTCAAGTGCCTCGCAGAGGCTCGTCGTAGAGCGGTTCTGCGTTTTAAACAACAGGTTTTCTCATTAGCGTGGACCTTTGAAGCTAGCCCGTATTTGCAGATATGCAAACTTTTACAGCGCAGCGTTATTTAAATTATAAATTTGCCTTAACGCTGTTTATTGTCATGCCTTTAAGTTATGAAGCAGGCGCCTTTATTGGCTATATCTAATAAACGCTGCGCCGGCTTAATAAATTAGTTGAGTGCACAGTTGTTGGCTCAATGGTTGTTTTGTTCAGGAGTATTCATGTCCCAATCCTCGGAAAAGCTGCGCCTCAATGCCTTGATCGCCCTGGTGGTGGGCTCGATGATCGGCGGCGGGATTTTCTCGTTGCCGCAGAACATGGCGGCGCGGGCCGAGGTAGGCGCGGTGTTGATTGGCTGGGGCATTACCGCCGTGGGCATGCTGACCCTGGCCTTTGTGTTCCAGACCCTGGCCAACCGCAAGCCGGAACTGGATTCCGGCGTATACGCGTACGCCAAGGCCGGGTTTGGCGACTATATGGGTTTCTCGTCGGCCTGGGGCTACTGGATCAGTGCCTGGATGGGCAACGTCGGTTACTTCGTGTTGCTATTCAGTACCCTCGGCTACTTTTTTCCGGTGTTCGGCCAGGGCAATACCCCGGTGGCGATTGGCTGCGCATCGGTGTTGTTGTGGGCGGTGCATTTCCTGGTGATGCGCGGGATCAAGGAGGCGGCGTTCATCAACCAGATCACCACCGTGGCCAAGATCGTACCGCTGGTGATGTTTATCGTGATCGCCGCCGTGGCATTCAAGGCCGATATCTTTACCCGGGATATCTGGGGCCTGAGTAATCCGAATTTCGGCGGCGTGGTGGATCAGGTGCGCAACATGATGCTGGTCACGGTGTTTGTGTTTATCGGCATCGAGGGCGCCAGTGTCTACTCGGCGCGGGCCGAGAAACGCTCGGACGTGGGCCGGGCCACGGTCATCGGTTTCCTGGGGGTGTTGGCGCTGCTGGTATTGGTCAACCTGCTGTCGCTCGGGATCATGAGCCAGCCGGAACTGGCCAAGCTGCAAAACCCGTCCCTGGCCGGGGTGCTGGAACATATCGTCGGCCCGTGGGGCGCGCTGTCGATCAGCATCGGCCTGGCGGTTTCGCTGTTGGGCGCGCTGCTGTCGTGGGCCTTGCTCTGCGCCGAAATCCTCTATGCCACCGCCCATGACAAGACCATGCCGGCGTTCCTGAAAAAGGAAAACGTCAATCAGGTGCCGGTCAATGCGTTGTGGCTGACCAATGTAATGATCCAGCTGTTCCTGGTGATCACGCTGTTTTCGGAAAGCACCTACACCACCCTGATCTACCTGGCGTCGTCGATGATCCTGGTGCCCTATCTGTGGTCGGCGGCGTATGCGGTGCTGTTGAGCGGCCGCGGTGAAACCTACGAAGGCGCCCATGGCGAACGCACCAAGGACCTGCTGGTGAGCCTGATCGCCCTGGCCTATGCGGTGTGGCTGCTCTACGCCGGTGGCCTGAAGTACTTGCTGCTGTCGGCGCTGCTGTATGCACCGGGCGTGATCCTGTTTGCCCTGGCCAAGCGCGAGCAGGGCCAGCCCTTGTTTACCCATCTGGAAAAAGGCATTTTCGCCTGCGTGATCGCCGGGGCGAGCCTGGCGGCGTATGGGTTGTACAGCGGGGTATTGTCGTTGTGAGAATGCAGCTGGCGTATCAGGCGCCGTATGACTGGGCGGCGATGTTGGGCTTTTTGTCGGCGCGGGCGATCAGCGGGATGGAGACGGTGGACGCAGGCGTTTACTCGCGCAGTATCAGTGTCGACGGTCAGCAGGGTTGGCTCAGTGTGTCGCCTGGGGCCGGTGATTGGCTTGAGGTAACGGTGGGCTTCCCCGACCCGGCAGCGTTGCCGGAAATTGAGCGGCGGTTACGGGACATGTTTGACCTGTCGGCTGACCCGAAGCGGATCAACCGGCAACTGGCGAATGATCCCTTGATGGCGAGCTTGGTGGCGGCGCGTCCTGGCTTGCGGGTGCCGGGAACCTGGGATGGGCTGGAGTTGGCGATCCGCGCGGTGTTGGGCCAGCAGATTACCGTGGTGGCGGCGATCAAGCTGGCGGGCGAGCTGGTGGCGCAGTACGGCACGCCGCTGGTGACGCCCCATGCCGGTGTGACCCATGTGTTTCCTTCGGCCGAGGTGCTGGCAGCCGCAGATTTGGCAACCCTCGGCATGCCGAAAAGTCGCGGGCGTACCTTGTCGGGCGTGGCCCAGGCGTTGCTGGATGACCCGCAGATCTTCCAGGCGAAGGCGAACCTGAAGGAAGGCGTGGCGCGGTTGGTCGCATTACCCGGGATTGGTGACTGGACGGCGCAGTACATCGCCATGCGCCAGATGCGCGAGCAGGATGCGTTTGCCTCGGGGGATATCGGTTTGATCAATGCGCTGGTGGCGCTGGAAGGCGGGCCGGTGAGCCCGCGCCAGTTGCTGGCGCGGGCTGAGGCCTGGCGACCGCTTAGAGCCTATGCGGCGCAGCATTTGTGGACATCACTGAGCCGCGCGGATTGATTCTGCGTACCTGTGGCGAGGGAGCTTGCTCCCGCTGGGGCGCGAAGCGGCCCCATTGACCCAAAAGCTGGGGCCTGCTGCGCAGTCCAGCGGGAGCATGCTCCCTCGCCACAGGATCTTCGGTCACCACTGAGGGCGGTGTGAGCCCAATTCCCCTGCGGGCAAGTCCCACTGCAACGGTGTCCCGCTGATGGTCACCGGGGGCAGCAAGCGGTGGGCCGGGCCCCAGGCGGTTTGCTCCACCACCAAGCCTTGATCACCCGGTTCTTCGGCCCGCAGCGGTAGTTGTTCAGGGACTTGTCCTGCGTCCACCAACAGCTTTGCCGTGCGCGCGAGGGACAACAGTGCCGAACCGCCGCGGCCGGATTTCAATCGTTCACTCAACGCCTGAATCGCACTGGCCGCCATCAAATACCCGGTGGCGTGGTCCAGCGCCTGCAACGGCAGCGGCACCGGTTTGTCCGAGTTTTTCCACTGCCTGCCAGCCTCGGCAATCCCGGTGCTCATCTGCACCAGGCTGTCGAACCCCCGGCGATTGCGCCACGGGCCGCTCCAGCCGTAAGCGTTGAGGCTGGCGTCGATCAGGCCAGGCGCGAGGGCTTGCAGCGCAGCCTCACCGTAGCCCAACTGTTCCAGTGCATCGGCGCGGTAGCCGTGCAGCAGAATGTCGGTGTCCTTGAGCAGGTTTTCGAAGATCAGGCGGTCGTCGGGTTTTTTCAGGTCCAGGCGGGCGCAACGTTTGCCCAGGGTCATTTCCGGCACCACGCCGGGTTCGTTCCAGTCAGGGGAATCGATGCGCAGTACATCGGCGCCGAGGCCAGCCAGAAAACGACTGGCGGTGGGGCCGGCCAATACGCGCGTCAGGTCCAGCACCTTGATGCCCGCCAGCGGCCTTGCCACCGAGCCCAGCCAGGGTTTGTCGCTGAGGGCTGCAAAGGTCTGGCGATGGACCAGCGGTTCCTGATTGACCGCCAAGCCTTGTGGATGAACTTGCCAGTCTTGCCATGAGCGCATCTGCGCCGCACAGCCGTTCGCCTCGACAATCGCCTGTTCCAGCTCGGCAGCGGTCCATGGCGCAACCTTCGCGGCCATTGCTTCACGGTCAGCGACCTGCCCGAGTACGCGCTCGGCGGCGGCACGGTGATGCGGTGCATTGGTGTGCAGGCGAATCCAGCCATCGGTGCAGGCGTAGTCGCCGGCAATCGGGTCCCACAGCGGCGGGGTGGTCCAGCCGTCGGGGCGCAGCGAGGAGGAGAACCAGAACGAGGCGAGGCGCCGGTCCACGGTCACCGAGGGCAGGCGCCCGGTTTGCTGCAACAGCAACTGGGCGACCGCCTGGCCCGCTGCACCGATGCTGGCGCTGGCCAGTTCGGTGACGGCAAAGGTCGAGGGCAGGGCGCCGACTTCGGTTAAGGCCAGTGGGGTGACGGGTAAATCGAGTGCTTCCTGGATGGGGGTGAGCAGATCAGTCATCAAAGGCCCTCCTAATGAGAAGGACCATCATAGAAGATCATCAGGGTTGAATGACAACCCCCGGCTCCAGCGGCAGGTCCACGCTGGCGATAAAGCCGCCGCCTTGATGATTGGCCAGGATCAGGCTGCCGCCATGGCGCTCTGCGGCGCGCCGCGCAATGGCCAGGCCCAGGCCATGGCCCTGGGCGGTTTGCCCCGGGGCGCGGTAAAACGGCTCGCCGAGTTGGCTCAGGTGTTCGGCATCCACGCCGGGGCCGTGGTCGCGCACACTGATCACAATGCGTTCGCCCTGGCGTCTGGCTTCCATTTCAATCGGTTGGCCGGGGGGGTTGAAGCGTTGGGCGTTGCGCAGCAGGTTATCCACCGCGCGTTCGATCATGGTCGGCCAGCCCTTGAGGTGCAGCCCGGCCTCGGCATCCAGCTGCACGGGTTGGTCCGGCGCGCCGAGCAAGGCGTCTTTTTGCAGGGTCCGGAGCAACGGGTTGAGGTCGATGTCTTCGGCACTGGCGTTATCGGCGTCCACCCGGGCGAGTACCAGGATTTCGCTGATCAACGCTTCCAGGCGGTCGCATTCGCGGGTCAGGCGCGGCCAGAGTTTTTCCCGCGCTTCGGGGGTGGCCCGTTCTGCCAGGGCCAGGGCGATCCGCAGGCGGGCCAGGGGCGAGCGCAGTTCATGGGACACATCCCGCAGCAACTGGCGCTGGCTGCCGATCAGGCTTTGCAGGCGGGCGCCCATGCGGTTGAAGTCGGTGGCCAGTACGCCGAATTCATCGCGACGGTTGGCCAGCCGCGCCAGGCTGTTCTGCTGATAGGTGGTCTGGCCCAGGTCGTGCACTGCGCCGCGCAGGCGGCTGAGGGGGCGGGTGATGGACAACGTCACCAACAGGCTGAACAGGGTCAGCACCACCAGCGCAATCGCCAGGGCACTTAACGGCCAGAGCAGGCTGCTACGGTGCCAGGCGTCCAGTTCCGGGTGGGGAATGCGGTAGATCAGCAGGTAGGTGTCGCCGGTTTTTTCGCTGGTGTACTCGGCGGTCAGCCGGCGCCAGGGCAGGTGGCGGTCCTGGCTGTCGTTTTGCCGGGCTTCGAGGGCGGCGGCGCGGCGCGGGAAGGTGCCGCGCACCACAGGCTCGCCGCTTTCGTTAAGCACTTGCACGTCAATGTGGTACTGACGCTTGCGCTGCTGCAGCAGCTCCTGGGCGGCGTCCTCGCCCTGGGCCTCGTAAAGCTGCGTCCATTCCTGCGCGAGGTTATTGAGCCCAGGGTGGCGGCTGAGAATCCAGGCGTCCTGGTTGAGCATATGCCCAAGCAGGATCGACAACCCGGCAACCAGGGCGATGGCCAGCCAGAAGCTGGCAAGGACGCGCCAGAACAATGAACGCACAAGAAATCCTCAAACAGGAAAAGCCCAGCGGCGGTGGCCACTGGGCTGGGAGTGAAGCTAGATCATTATTGCGCTTTTTGCGGCTGCTGGGCTTTCCAGGCCTGGAATTCCTTCCACTCGGCGCGGCGCTCGGCTTGTTTCTTCACGATCTCGTCGAATTTCTTCTGTTGATCGGGTTTCAGCACGCCACGGATGTCGGTCTGGGTTTTCTGCTTGGCGGCCGCCATTTCGTCTTTCATGGCTTTCTGATCAGCGGCTGGCAGTTTGTCCAGGTACTTGCGCACCAACTCTTTGCGAGCGTGCCATTGCTGGCCCATCAACTTGCCGATCTGCTGGCGCTGTTCAGGGCTCAGGTCCAGCTGGCTGAAAGGGCCACCTTTGCCCCGCATGCCGTGTTCACCGCCGTGACCTGGGCCACCCATCATGTGGCCTTCAGGGCCGCCCATCGGGCCTGGGCCTTCTGGCGCAGCGGCCATGGCAACGGTTGGCAGGGCAGCAGCGAACATCAAAGCGATAAGGGTCTTGCGCATGGTGATTCTCCTGTCTCTATTCCGGTGAGTCCGGATGTGAGTAGATTACGGAGATCAAGGTCAGCGGCAGTCAGGGGACGGTAAAGCTTGGGTAAAGAGGATTTTGGGCGGGGCTGACAAAACTATTGGCGACCGTAGCAACTGTCGAGCCTTGGCGAGGCTGCGAGGCAGGCGCTGCGGTCTGACACCTGTACCGAGGAGATGCTGTCGCAGCCTCGCCGAGGCTCGACAGCTGCTACGCGGGCTAGAGGCTGTAGTAATAGCCGCGGCTACGCAGCGCCACGATCCGTGGCCGGCCATCCGGGTGCGGGCCGATTTTCTTGCGCAGGTTGCTGACGTGCATGTCCAGGCTGCGGTCATACAGGGTCAGCTTGCGGCCCAGGGCGATTTGCGCCAGTTCCTGCTTGTCCAGCGGCTCGCCGGGCTGGCGCAGCAAGGCTTCCAGCAGGCGGCTTTCGGACACGGTCAGGGCAAATTCCTGTTCATCGATAGTGACCACGCCACGCACCGGGCTGAAGCACAGGTCGCCCAGCTCCAGCTGAGTGGACACGGCGGCCGGGTGGCTGCGGCGCAGCACGGCGCGCAGGCGCGCGGTCAGTTCACGAGGATCGCAGGGTTTGGCCAGGTAGTCGTCGGCGCCCAGTTCCAGGCCGAGGATCCGGTCCAGGGGTTCGCCCCTGGCCGAGAGCATCAGCACCGGCAGTTCCGGGTGGTCGCTGCGCAATTGCTTGAGCAGCTCCAGGCCGCTGCCGTCGGGCAGCATCACGTCGAGCACCACGGCCGCCGGGGCGGCTTCGGCCAATGCCTTGCGGGCGCTCAAGCCGTCATGGCAGGCGCGCACCTGGAAACCTTCCTGGCTCAACCAACTGGTCAGCAGCTCACAGAGCTCCTGGTCATCATCTATCAGTAACAGCTCGCTCATGACTCACTCAATTTAGCCATTGTCGACGGCGCCGGTGCCCGCCACTGGCGAAGATCCCGCATAACAGGGCGATCAGCGCGACTGCCCCGCCGGTCACGAACCATTGTTGTTGCTCGGTAAGCCAGCGTGGCAAGGCACTGCCCTGTGCTTCTTTGAGTTGCTGGACCAGGCGTTGGTTCTCCTGGCGCAGTTTACTCAGTTGGGTACTTTCCCGCGTGGCGTCAGCACTTTGCAATTGCTTGCTCAGCTCATCGCGCTGGCGTTCGCTCTCTTTCAAACGTTGCTGCAAATCGGTGATCTGGCTGCCGGCACTCAAGGACAGGGGCGTGGAACTGCCGGTGTTCGAGGTTTCTTCAGCGTGGGCCGTAGCCCCGATCATTAACACTGCCAACAGACACAACTGACGTAAGCGCATCGGAACTCCTGATTCCACACGAATATTCAGAACGTTGTCGGCAGGTTACCGGGAATAATGAGCGTTTAGGAGTGCGCTGAAGCCATTTGGTTCAGCGCGCAACGAATCAAGGCAGGACTTGCTTGAACGGTTTGACCAGCACCTGGGCGTACACGCCGGCCGCTACATACGGATCAGCATCGGCCCAGGCTTGTGCCGCCGCCAGGGAGGCGAACTCGACAACCACCAGGCTACCGGTGAAGCCGGCATCTCCCGGGTCGTTGCTGTCTACCGCAGGATGCGGGCCGGCCAGTACCAGGCGGCCTTCGGCTTGCAGCTGTTTCAGGCGCTCGACGTGGGCCGGGCGTACGGACAGGCGTTTTTCCAGGGAGTTGGCGACGTCGGTGGAAATGATGGCGTAGAGCATGTCAGTCCTCGGTTTTCGGCGTGGTAGGGTCGGTGTCATGCAGGTGGCGCGACAGGTAGATACCCTGGCCGACCAGGAACAGCACGGTCATGCCCAGGCTGCCGAACACCTTGAAGTCCACCCAGTAGCTCTGGAAGGTAAAGGCGACGAACAGGTTGGCGGCGCCGCAGAACAGGAAAAACACGATCCAGGCGATGTTCAGGCGGGTCCATACCGGGTCTGGCAAGGTCAGCGCGTGGCCCATGATCCGCTTGATCAGCAGGCGATCACCGATGAAGTGGCTGCCGATAAAGGCCAGGGCGAACAGCCAGTTGACCACCGGGGCTTTCCATTTAAGGAAGGTTTCGCTGTGGAAGGCCAGGGTCAGGCTGCCGAACACAAGGCAGGCGACCAGGGTCAGCCACTGGCTTTTTTCCAGCTTGCGCTGGGAGATGAAGAGCGCGCCGTAGACCACCACGGAGCTGATGATCAGCACCGCCGTGGCGCTGTAGATGCCGCCGACGGTCAGCTCGTGGCCGGCAAGATCGATAACGCGAGGGTCGGTTTTGTAAACGATGAAAAACAGCAACAGCGGGATGAAGTCGATGAATTGTTTCACAGTAAGAGCCAGAAGCTGGATGTGGCGGCATAATAACAAACATCCTTGGTAGCGAAAGCGCCAGCTGACTTGAGGTTACACAGTCCCGTGAATGTTGATTTGCACTGCCATAGCACAGCCTCCGACGGCGCCCTGGCGCCCGCGGTCCTGGTTGCGCGTGCGTTTGAAAAAGGCGTGCGAGTCCTGTCGTTGACCGACCACGACACCCTCGAAGGCCTGGCAGAGGCCCGCGAGGCGGCGCATGCGTTGGGCATGCAACTGGTCAACGGGGTTGAATTGTCCTGCACCTGGGGCGGCGCAACCATCCACGTATTGGGCTACGGTTTCGACGTCAACGCGCCGCCGCTGGTGGAGGCCATCGCCAAATTGCACGATGGCCGCTGGCTGCGGTCCGAAGAAATAAGCCGCAAGCTGGCCCTCAAGGGCATGCCCAACGGCCTGGAAGGCGCCCGCGCCATCCAGCAGGAACTGGGTGACAGCGGCAACGCCCCGGCCCGCCCGCACTTTGCCGACTGGATGGTGCGTGAAGGTTTTGTAAAGGATCGCGCCGAAGCGTTCCGCAAATGGCTGGGTGCCGGCAAGCTGGGGGACGTCAAGCAACACTGGCCAACCCTGGAAGACACCGTTGGCACACTGCGGGCAGCAGGTGCCTGGGTCAGCCTGGCGCATCCGTGGCATTACGATTTCACCCGCAGCAAGCGTCGCAAGCTGATTGGCGACTATATTGGAGCGGGCGGCCACGCAATCGAAGTGGTCAACGGGCATCAACCCGCCGAGCAGGTAGGCAGCCTGGCGATTCTTGCCCGCGAATTTGGTCTGCTGGTCAGCGCCGGCAGTGATTTTCATGGCCCCGGCGGCTGGTCCGAGATTGGCGAGTACCGCGCCGTTCCGGAAGATTTGCCGCCCCTTTGGTGTCGCTTCAAACATGACCCCATTATTGCCACCGTCTGAACAGGTAGAACACGTGAGTCAATTCTTCCAGATTCATCCGGAAAACCCGCAGGCGCGCCTGATCAAACAGGCCGTGGAGATCATCCGTGCCGGTGGCGTGGTGATCTACCCCACGGATTCGTCCTACGCCATCGGTTGCCAGATCGGCGACAAGAATGCGGTCGAGCGCGTAAGACGCCTGCGTGACCTGGACAAGAACCACAACTTCGCACTGATTTGCAGCGACCTGTCCCAGCTGGGGCTGTTCGCCAAGGTCGACACCGGCACCTTCCGCCTGCTCAAGGCGCACACGCCGGGGCCCTACACCTTCATCCTCAACGCCACCCGCGAAGTGCCGCGCCTGCTGCTGCACCCGAAGAAGCGCACCATCGGCCTGCGGGTGCCGGAACACCCGATCGCCCTGGCGCTGCTGGCCGAACTCGGTGAGCCGCTGATGAGTGTGTCGCTGATCCTGCCGGGGGAAGAAGAGCCGTTGTACGACCCTTATGAAATGCGCCGGCTGCTGGAAAAACACGTCGACCTGATCATCGACGGCGGCTACGGCGGCAACAAGGCCTCCACCGTGATCAACCTGGCCGATGGCGAGCCGGAAGTGGTGCGTGTGGGGTGTGGCGACCCGGCACCGTTCATGGTCGAGGCCTGAATGTCGGCCGTGGAAGCCGTCGACAGCCAGGCGGGCGCCCAGCAGGAACTGCCATTTGCCATGGTCTACGGCCAGGCCGTGATGGAAATGCCGCTGGACCTGTACATCCCGCCGGATGCGCTGGAAGTCTTCCTCGAAGCCTTCGAAGGTCCGCTGGACTTGCTGCTGTACCTGATCCGCAAGCAGAACATCAATATCCTCGACATCCCGGTGGCGGAAATCACCCGCCAGTACATGGGCTACGTCGAACTGATGCAGACCGTGCGCCTGGAACTGGCCGCCGAATACCTGGTGATGGCCGCGATGCTCGCGGAAATCAAGTCACGCATGCTGCTGCCGCGCTCGGAGACTATCGAGGCGGAAGAGGATGACCCCCGCGCCGAACTGATCCGCCGCCTGCAGGAGTACGAGCGCTTCAAGGCCGCGGCCGAAGGCATCGACGGTTTGAGCCGGGTCGGCCGCGATGTGGTGGTGCCCAAGCTCGACGCCCCGGAAGCCCGGGCGCGCAAGCTGCTGCCGGACGTGAGCCTGGAAGAGTTGCTGATGTCCATGGCCGAAGTACTGCGCCGTGGCGATATGTTTGAAAGCCACCAGGTCAGCCGCGAGGCACTGTCCACCCGTGAACGCATGAGTGATGTGCTGGATCGCCTCAAGGGCGGCGGGTTTGTGCCGTTTGTCGAACTGTTTACCAAAGAAGAAGGGCGCCTGGGGGTAGTCGTGACCTTCATGGCAATCCTCGAATTGGTCAAGGAATCCTTGGTCGAGCTGGTCCAGAATGAGCCTTTTGCGGCTATCCACGTGCGGGCGCGAGCCGAATAAAGAGCTGAATCGATGAATCTGACTGAACCCCGCGAACTGGCCCCGCTGCTGGAAGCCTTTCTCCTGGCCTCGGGCAAGCCGCAATCCCTGGAACGCCTGTTCGAACTGTTTGAAGAAGCCGAGCGCCCTGAGCCGCCGGTGTTCAAGAAGGCCCTGGAAATTCTGCGCAAGTCCTGCGACGGCCGTGCCTTCGAGCTGCGGGAAGTGGCTTCCGGGTATCGTCTGCAAATTCGCGAGAAGTTCTCGCCGTGGGTTGGCCGTCTGTGGGAAGAACGCCCGCAGCGCTATTCCCGCGCGATGCTGGAAACCATGGCGCTGATCGCCTATCGCCAGCCGATCACCCGGGGCGAGATCGAAGACGTGCGCGGCGTGGCGGTCAACAGCCATATCGTCAAGACGTTGCTGGAGCGGGAGTGGATCAGGGTCGTTGGCTACCGCGACGTGCCCGGCAAGCCGGCGATGTTTGCCACTACCAAGGTGTTCCTCGACCACTTCAACCTGAAAAACCTCGACGACTTGCCGCCGCTGGCCGAGCTGCGGGAGATGGAGTCGGACCCGGTCCTGGATTTCGACGACGCACCGGTGCCCGCCGGGTTGCAGGAGCTGGCCGACGCCAGCGCCGAGCCGGAAGAGCCGAAGGACGAAACCAGTTTCCACACATTGTTGCTGGAACTGGATGACATGGAGCAGGGCATCAAGACCGACTTCGATGACTTGCTGCGTGATGGTGCGGTCAGTGACGGTGAGCAGGAGCCTGCGCTGCAACTGAACGTTGAGGTTGAGCTGCCAGTCGAAGTTGAAGATGAGCCCGAGCCTGAACCCGAGGAGGACATCCTCGGCGTCGCCGAAGCGCGTGCCAAACTGCTGGCCGCCGTCGCAGCGCTCGAACAACCGCCGCTGAGCGACGAAGAAGACGAAGCCCGCGCCCTGGCCGAAGCCATCGAAAACGAACGCCGCCAATTCGAAGACTGACGCAGAACAAAATGTGGGAG
>NZ_JACAOM010000126.1:0-37978 GCF_013386245.1 Pseudomonas sp. 21615526
GCTACGCAGCCCAACGGGGGACAAGCCCCCTCGCCACAGGTACTCAGCGGGTGCCGGTTTATTCGGCATCCAGATGCATCGGTGTTACCACCCGACCATCTTTCTCCGCTTCCCCAAGGTTTGCATCGATAAAGTAAACCCGCTCATCTTCCAGCTGCGCCTTGTCTACCAGGTAGTCCTTGATCGCGCTGGCGCGGTCCTGGCCCAGTTGGCGCAGCAACACGTCACTGCCACTCCAGAACTTGATCACACCGTCCCGCAGCTTGGCGGTGCGCTCGTCATTGCTCAGGTCTTTCCATTCGGCCGGAGGCTGTTGCTTCAGGCGGGTGCGGTAGATGCCTTCCAGCAGCGGCGCCTTTTCCTTTTCCGGTACTTCAAGCAGCGACGCCTGGGCCGGTACCTTGTCGCCACGGCGCTGGAGGATCTTGTAGTAGTTGTACTGGTATTCGCGTTCCAGCCGTTGTGCGGCCAAAAGCGGGCCGTCACTGCTGGCAGCGGCGGTGCCTTCGATCTCCAGGCGCAGCGCTGGGCGCTCCTTGAGGGCTTTGGCCAGGCTGTCGAGGGCCGACTGGGAATCCTTGCTCAGCTCGCTGGAGCCTGCGGCAAACGACACGTTGCCAAGGTCTTGGGCACCACCACCGCTGATCAGGCCGCCAATGAACTTGAATGGCGCCGTGGCCGCACGTACTACCAGGTTGCGCAGGGTCTGCCAGACAATCGGCATGACGCTGAACTGCGGGTTGTTCAAGTCGCCGGTCACCGGCAGTTCGATCGAGATCTTGCCGTCGGAGTCCTTGAGCAGGGCTATCGCCAGGCGAATCGGCAGGTCCACGGCGTCGGCGCTGTCGACCTTCTCACCCAGTTGCAGTTGCTCGACCACCACCTTGTTTTCGGCCTTCAACTGGCCCTTGGTGATGACGTAATGCAGGTCAAGGTTGAGCCGACCCTTGCGGATGCGGAACCCGGCAAACTTGCCCGAGTATGGCGTCAGGGTGGTCAGTTCGACGCGTTTGAAGCTGGTGGCGATATCCAGTGCGGCCATCGGGTCAAACGGATTCACGCTGCCCTTGATGGTGACCGGTGCATAACGGTCAACCTTGCCCTTGACGTCGACGCTCGCCGGTTTGGCCTGGCGACTGTCAATGGTGCCGATCTGGCCGTTGAGCTGCTGGATGGCCGTGGCGAAGTTCGGGGTCAGGCTGAAGTCGGCGAAGTTGGCCGAGCCGTCGTTGATCGCAATTTGACCAATATGAATGCCCAGGGGCTTCTCTTTGCTGGCCGCAGGTTTCGCCGCGGACTTGCCGGGGCTGTTGGCCGGCTGCGGGATCAGCAGGTCATCGATGTTGGTGGTGCGGTCATCGTTGATCATGAAGCGCGCATAGGGCTGCAACAGGTTGACCTTGTCGATCGACAGGCTGTCGCCATGTTGATAATTCACGCCTTCCAGCACCAGGCGCTGCCACTTGAGGAAGTCCCGGGTCTTCATGGTGTCCAGGGTGTGCAACTGGTCGACCTGGGCCCGGCCGGTCACCTGGAATGCCAGGGGGGCGGTGCTTTTCAGGTTCACGTCGAGGTTGCTGCCGAGCATGCCGCTACGCAGTTCCAGGCGGATAAACGGGCTGATATACGACTGGGCGACGCGCAGGTCGATGTCTTTGGTGTCCACTTTCAGCTTGGCGCTGACCGGGCTCAGGTTGACCTGGCCGGTCGCCTCGAGCTTGCCTTGTTTGCCTACGCCGGTATCGAGCTTGAGGGTAAAAGGGCTCTGGTTAAGGCTGTCGAAACCCTGCAGGTCAAGGTTCAGCGGCCCGACTTCCAGGGCGACTGCCGGTTTGGCCGAGCGGTCAGCCAGATGCACTTGATAGTCGCGCAGTTGCACGTCCTTGAGCAGCACTTGCCAAGGCTTGCTCGGCGCTGCCGGTGCAGGTTTTGGCGAGTCGGCGGTAGCGGGTGCGGTGGCTGGCTCGGCTGCGGGTGCAGTTGCAGGTTTGCTCGGTTGGCTGGCAAACAGCTTCTGCCAGTCCAGCTGGCCGTCGGCTTCAAGGGCGGCCCAGGTTTCGAGTTTATTACTGCGGATCTTGCCGACGATGACTTGCTGTTTGGCCAGGTCCACGGTGGTTTCGCTGACGTCCAGCTTCTGCAGGCGCGCGAGCGGCCGGCCATCCGGTGCCTTGATCGCAAACGGCGCGACACTCAGGGCGACGTTGGTCAGGTTCAGCTCGGTTTCCTTGGCCAGGCTCAGCTTGTAGTCGGTGCTGAAGTTGAGGATGCCGTCTTCCAGAACCAGCGGCACCGCGTCACGTACATACGGCCACCAGACTTTCATCTTGCCGTCGGTAACCTTGAGTTTGCCCTCGGAGGCGATCGGGATCAGGCTGAAGTTGCCGGTCCAGTCGATCTGGCCGCCTTCAGGGCCGGCTGCCACCAGGGTCATGTCGGCGTTGTCATCGGGCAGCGTGCTGAGGTTTTTCAGCTCGAAATCGAGTTTGTCGTAGAGAAACTCGATCGGCTCGCTCGGGCGCAAATCCTGGAAGTGCACATAGCCGCCTGCCAGCTTGATGTTATCGATGCGCAGCGGGAATGGCTTGGCGTTTGGATCGGTTGGTGTCGGTTCGCTGGCCGGGAGTTTGAACAGCTGCGCCAGGTTGAGCTGGCCGGATTTGTCGAACAGCAGCTCGGTCTTGGGCTTGTCGAGTTGTACGTCGGCCAGGTGCAGGGCGCGGGTCCACAGGCTGTCGATCTGCAGGTTGGCATAGAGGCGTTCAAAGGCCACTTGCTCCTTGCCCGGCTCACCGATATTCAGGCCCCACACGGTCAGTTCGAGGCTGAACGGGTTGAGCTCGATACGCTCGACACGCGCCGGCACCGTGGCGTAGTTGGCCAACTGTTGGTTGGCCACGCGAAGGGCAATGCCGGGGAGAATCAGGAAGCCCAGCAAGCTGTACAGGGCAAGGGCGGTCAGCAAGGCGCCAGCGGCGCGAATCAATCCTTTGGGCATATGTGACGCCATCTATGTCAATCAAGAGTGCCTTGGAGTATGGCACGGGTTTACGGTTCCGAAGAGCCGGGCCTTTATTACTGCGCCCTGACCCTTTTGGGACAAGTCCTACAGTTGCAGGATCAGGGTCTTCAGCGGTGGTTGCTGGTCGTGGGACGGGAAGTCTGCGCCGGGTGTCATGACCTGCCAGTCGCGCACCGGGCGCCCGGCCTTTTCCGCACAGCGCAGGACCTGGTCACGCCAGTCGTCCATACCGACTTTCGCCAGGTTGTTGCAGCAGATCAGCACGCCGTTGTCGGCCGTGGCCAGCAGCGCCGGCTTGAGCAGGCTCTGGTAGTCGCGCAGCAGGTCGACGGTACCGAAGGCACTCTTGGCCCAGGCGGGTGGGTCGAGCAGTACCAGATCGTATTGACGCTGCTCCAGGCGCGGGTAACTCGGCAGCTTCTGCCCCCGACGCTGGCTGATGGGCAGGCCGGTCAGCTGGCGGATTGCCGGGAAGTAGTCGGACTGGATGAATTCCATCGTCGGCAATTGCGGGTTGAGTTGACCGTTTTCGCGACCGACCGCCAGGTTGCCCTCGGCAAAGTCCAGGTTGCACACCTCACGAGCGCCACCGGCAGCAGCACTCAGGCCTACGCCGCAGGTGTAGGCAAACAGGTTCAGCACGCTTTTGCCGGCGCTGTGTGCCTTGACCCAGCCACGGGTGTTGCGCAGGTCCAGGAACAACAGCGGGTCTTGCCCGGCATGGCGGCCGCGCACGCGGTAATTGAGGCCCCATTCGTGGCCGACCAGATCTTCCAGGGCTGCGGGCTCGGCGCGGTACACCGTGTCTTCACGGTCGATGCGCGAGTTGCCCCGGGAGCGGTCGTTGTAGACCAGCAGCAGTTCAAGCCCCAGGTGCTGGTTGATTGCTTGATGCAGGTGCAACAGGTCGTCGCTTTCCAGCGACTGGTGAAAACTCTGCACCAGCAGTTGCGGGCCGTAGCGGTCGATCGTCAGGCCGCCGGCGCCTTCCTGGCTGCCGTGGAACAGGCGATAGCAATCGGTACCTTGTGCATGCAGCTCGGCGAGCAGGTCCTGGCGATGATCGAGGGCGGCGCGCAGCGCCTGATTCAAGGAAGACATAGTGCGCGCCTTGCAGAGTAATTGGGGCGCGGGAGTTTAACAGTTATGGCTCCAGCAGGCCCATTCGCCTGTGGGCCCGCTGCACCGAACCATTGCGCATGGCCCAGCGCAACAACGGCGCGCTGCGCCTGACCCCGGCACGAATCATTTGGCGCTGGATCGGGCTTTGCTTCTGCCCGAGCATGTCGCTGGCCCAGTCCGGCAGCAGGTCGATACCGGCCTGCATCATCAGCGAGCCAAACGGCTTGGCCAGGGTGCTCGGAGACGGCGCATTGAGCAGCAGGCGCAGGACTTCGTGGCTGCGCTGGTCACACAGCAGTTGCGGACGAATACGCTCAAGGTAATCGGAAATTTCCTGGCGCGAACGCGGCACATGGCGCGCGCCCAATTGCTCGGCCACCAGGGCGATTTCGCTGTAGTACCGGTCTTGATCCCTCGGAGATAAATCCGGGTTGCGATAACGCAGGTGGGCCGCGAGAAAGTTGCTGACCTCCGCCACATGCACCCAGGTCAGCAACTCGGGATCACTGGCGGCATACGGTCGGCCGTCCGGTGCATGGCCGACCACTTGCAGGTGAATGGTGCGCACTTTCTCGATCAGCCATTCGGCGTCACGCCGCGAACCAAACGTGGTGCCGGAAATGAACTGCGAGGTGCGTCGTAACCGCCCCAGCATGTCCTGCCGAAAGTTCGAGTGGTCCCACACGCCGGCCAACGCCAGCGGGTGCAATGCCTGCAACATCAACGCGCTGATGCCGCCGATCAACATGCTGCTGAAGTCGCCATGGACCTTCCAGCTCACCGAGTTCGGCCCAAAGAGACCCGGATCGCCCTTGGGGTTCTCCAGGTCGAGTTGGCCTAGCGACAAGCCGGTCAGGCTCATCAGCTGGTTTTCGATGCGGCTGCGAATGAATTCCATGGGTTCCTAGCGGTTGAGGCGCTTGTCGATCAGGCCGTCCACCACGCTCGGGTCGGCCAGTGTGGATGTGTCTCCCAGGCTGTCCAGCTCGTTGCAGGCAATCTTGCGCAGGATCCGCCGCATGATCTTGCCTGAGCGGGTTTTCGGCAAGGCCGGCGCCCATTGAATCAGCTCGGGCTTGGCGAAGCTGCCGATTTCCTTGCTGACCAGGTCCAGCAGGTGCTTTTTCAGCGCGTCGTCGGGCTCGACGCCATTCATGGGCGTGACGAAGGCATAGATGCCCTGGCCTTTTACGTCGTGTGGATAACCGACCACCGCGGCTTCTGCGACCTGATCATGCAGCACCAGGGCGCTTTCGACTTCGGCGGTGCCGATGCGGTGCCCGGAAACGTTGATCACGTCGTCGATGCGGCCGGTGATCCAGTAGTCACCGTCCTCGTCGCGCCGCGCGCCGTCGCCGGTAAAGTAGTAGCCGGGGTAGGGTTTGAAATAGGTGTCGATCATCCGCTGAGGGTCGCCGTACACGCTGCGGATCTGCCCCGGCCAGCTGGATTTGATCGCCAGCACGCCGCTGCCGGCGCCACTGATTTCCTTGCCTTGCTCATCGAGCAGCACCGGCACCACGCCAAACATCGGCTGGGTGGCGCAGCCAGGCTTGATCCGCTGGGCGCTGACCAGCGGGCTGAGCATGATGCCGCCGGTTTCGGTCTGCCACCAGGTGTCGACAATCGGGCAGCGTTGTTCGCCCACGGCATTGAAGTACCAGTCCCAGGCTTCCGGGTTGATTGGCTCGCCGACACTGCCCAGCAGGCGCAGGCTGGCGCGGGAAGTGTTTTCCAGTGGGCCGTGGCCTTCCCGCATCAGCGCGCGTAACGCGGTCGGCGCTGTGTAGAAGATGTTGACCTTGTGTTTGTCGATCACCTGCCAGAACCGCGAGCTGTCCGGGTAGCTCGGCACGCCTTCGAACATCAGCGAGGTCGCACCATTGGCCAGTGGCCCGTACACGATATAGCTGTGGCCGGTGACCCAGCCGACATCGGCGGTGCACCAGAACACTTCGCCTTCGCGGTAATCGAGCACGTACTTGAAGGTCATCGCAGCCTGCAGCAGGTAACCGCCGGTGGTGTGCAACACACCTTTGGGTTTGCCGGTGCTGCCGGAGGTGTAGAGGATAAACAGCGGGTCTTCCGCATCCATCGGCTCGGGCGGGCAGTCGTCGCTGGCTGCATCCAGGGCCTGTTGATACTTGAGGTCGCGCCCTTCAGTCCAATTGACTGCCGCGCCAGTGCGCTGCACCACCAGTACCGTGCTGACACCCGGGCAACTGGCCAGAGCCTTGTCGACATTCTGTTTCAGCGCCACCGGCTTGCCGCCGCGCACGCCTTCATCGGCGGTGATCACCGTGCGGCAATCGGCGTCGAGAATGCGGTCGCGCAGGGCGTCCGGCGAGAATCCGCCAAACACCACCGAATGCACCGCACCAATCCGCGTACAGGCCAGCATCGCGTAGGCCGCCTCGGGAATCATCGGCATGTAGATACACACGCGGTCGCCTTTCTTTACGCCACGGCTTTTCAGCACGTTGGCCAGGCGGCTGACGTTTTGGTGGAGTTGGCGGTAGGTGATTTTGGAAGACTTTGCAGGATCATCGCCTTCCCAGATGAAGGCCGGCTGGTCGGCACGTTGCGCCAGGTGACGGTCGATGCAGTTGTAACTGACGTTCAGTTGGCCACCGGCAAACCATTGGGCGGCGCCGGTCTTGATGTCGGATTTCTGAACGGTCTGCCAAGGCGTGGACCAGTCGAGAAAACGCTTGGCCTGTTCGGCCCAGAAGGTATCGGGTTGTTCGACGGATTGGCGGTAGAGGCGCTGGTATTCCTCTTGACTGAGTTGCGCAGCCCGGCGGACGGCATCGGCGGTGGGGAACGTGCTGATATCGAACATGAGGGATCCTTATTCTTGTTTTTTGCGACAAGAGGGGAGCTTTGCGACCCTCGTAGGAGCTGGCTTGCCAGCGATTGCATCACCTCGGTAGTGAGTTTCACCGAGGTGTTTGCATCGCTGGCAAGCCAGCTCCTACAAGGGTCCGCTCCCGCAGGTTCAGACCCTCATTGTAGTGCTGATACCATCAACCGCGGTGACGGCCGCGGAAGTAGTTGATCAACCCCTGGGTGGACGCATCGTCCGCAGGCTGTTCTTCGGTGCCGGTCAGGCGGTTGTAGACGCCTTTGCCCAGCTCCTTGCCCAGTTCCACGCCCCACTGGTCGAACGCGTTGATGCCCCAGATGACGCTCTGCACGAACACTTTATGCTCATACATCGCCACCAGTGCACCAAGACGGCGAGGGCTGATGCGTTCAACCACAATGGTGTTGCTCGGACGGTTGCCCGGGATCACCTTGTGCGGTGCCAGCTTCTGCACTTCGGCTTCGTCCATGCCCTTGTCGCGCAGCTCGGCTTCAGCCTCGGCTCGGGTCTTGCCGAGCATCAGGGCCTGGCTCTGGGACAGGCAGTTGGCGTACAGCCACTGATGGTGGTCGGAAACCGGGTTGAAGCTGACGATCGGCACGATGAAGTCGGCCGGGATCAGTTGGGTGCCCTGGTGCAGCAGCTGGTGGTAAGCATGCTGGCCGTTGCAGCCTACGCCGCCCCAGATAACCGGGCCGGTGTCGGTGGAAACCGGCGTACCGTCCTGGCGCACGCTCTTGCCGTTGGATTCCATGTCCAGCTGTTGCAGGTGCTTGGTGATGTTACGCAGGTAGTGATCGTACGGCAGGATTGCGTGGCTCTGCGCGCCCCAGAAGTTGCCGTACCACACGCCCAGCAGGCCGAGCAGCACCGGCATGTTCGCCTCGAATGGAGCGGTCTGGAAATGCTGGTCCATGGTGTAGGCGCCGGACAGCAGTTCCTTGAAGTTGGACATGCCGATGGCCAGCGCGATGGGCAGGCCGATGGCCGACCACAGCGAGTAACGACCGCCCACCCAGTCCCACATCGGGAAAATGTTCTCTTCGCGGATACCGAAGGCCACGGCCGCCGCGTTGTTGCTCGATACGGCGATGAAGTGGCGATACAGCTCGGCTTCCGAGCCACCCTGGGCCAGGTACCAGGCGCGGGCGGCCTGGGCGTTTTTCAGGGTTTCGAGGGTGTTGAAGGATTTTGACGAGACGATGAACAGCGTGGTCTCGGCGCGCAGCTTCATGGTCAGCTCGTGGAACTCGCTGCCGTCGATGTTCGCCAGGTAATGGCAGCGCACGCCTTTGTGGGCGTAGGACAACAGCGCTTCAGACACCAGCTCCGGGCCGAGGAACGAGCCACCGATACCGATGTTCACCACGTCGGTGATCGGCTTCTCGGTGTAGCCACGCCACAGGCCGTCGTGGATGCGGCCGACCAGGTCAGTGATCTGGTTCAGCACCTTGTGCACGTCCGGCATGATGTTCACGCCGTTGACGGACAGCTTGTCACCCACCGGGCGACGCAATGCGGTGTGCAGCGCCGGACGGCCTTCGGAGGAGTTGACCGGCTCGCCGTTGAACAGCGACTTGATCGCGCCCTGAAGGTCGACTTCCTTGGCCAGGCCTACCAGCAGGTCGCGGGTTTCGCTGGTGATCAGGTTTTTCGAGTAATCGAGGAAAAGTCCGCAGCTGCTCAAGGTGAACTGGGTAAAGCGCTGGGGATCGGCATTAAAGGCTTCGCGCATGCTGAAATCCTGCATGGCTTGGCGATGTTGATTGAGCGCTTGCCAGGCGGGCAGAGCGGTAACGTCATGAGGAGTGCGGTAGTACGCCATCGCTGCGGGTTTCCTTTTTATTGCTGGGACTGCTTTTAGGACACTTGAAAGCCGGGAATGTCCTGTCTTTGTGAAGATGACAGGCTCCGGTCAACGCCAACGAAGAGCGTAGGGCGAATACATTAAACCTAGCGTGTCGATCTGTCTTGGCTTTGTCTGCGCTGTGGCCGGTACTTTTTTATACCGGCCGATCAGGCAGTGCAACAGGCGGGGTGTGCGGCGGGGTCAGTTCAGGTGCAGATGCAGGTTGTCGATCAGCCGGGTGGCGCCCAGGTAGGCGGCGACCAGGATCACCAGGTCCTTGTCTTCGGCGGTGGCCGGACGCAGGTGCAGGCCCTGGCGAACCTCCAGGTAGTCCATGCGAAAACCTGCCGCTTCGATCTGCTGGACCTGTGCGGCGCGCAGTTTGGCGAAGTCGCGGTCGCCCGCTTCAATGGCGGCGGCGATCTGGCTGAGGCTGCGGTACAGCACCGGTGCGATCGCGCGCTGCTCGTCGGTGAGGTAACCATTGCGCGACGACAGCGCGAGGCCGTCGTCGGCGCGCACGGTCGGCTCGCCGATAATCTGGATCGGCATGTTCAGGTCATGGACCATGGCGCGAATCACCGCCAGTTGCTGGTAGTCCTTCTGGCCAAAGATCGCCAGGTCCGGCTGGACCATGTTGAACAGCTTGCTGACCACCGTGGCCACGCCTTCAAAATGCCCGGGCCGGCTGGCGCCGCATAGGCCTTCGGACAGTTGCGGCACGCTGACGCGAGTCTGGCCGGCCATGCCGTCGGGGTACATCTCCTCGACGGTCGGGGCGAACAGCAGGTTGCAACCGGCTTGCAAGAGCTTCTCCTGGTCGGCCGCCAGGGTGCGCGGGTATTTGTCCAGGTCTTCGCCGGCGCCAAATTGCAGCGGGTTGACGAAAATGCTCGCCACCACGAAGTCGGCTTGTTGCGCAGCCTTGGTGACCAGCGTGGCATGGCCGCTGTGCAGGTTGCCCATGGTGGGCACGAAGCCGATGCGTTTGCCCGCGCTGCGGGCATGGGTGACGGCGGCGCGCAGTTCGCGCACGGTCTTGACGGTGTTCATGCGGAGAATCCGTGTTCGGCGCCCGGGAAGGTGACGGCTTTGACTTCGCTGACGTAGGCGGCGAGGGCTGATTGGATACTGTCCTGGCCCGCCATGAAGTTCTTCACGAACTTGGGCACGCGGCCGGTAAGGGACAGGCCCAGCATGTCATGCAGTACCAATACCTGGCCGTCTGTGGCAGAACCGGCGCCGATACCGATCACCGGTACTTTAACGGCCTGGGTGATTTCCGCTGCCAGCTCGCTTGGCACGCATTCGAGCAGAATCATGCACGCCCCGGCCTGTTCAAGGGCGATGGCATCGGCCCGCATCTGGCGCGCCTGGGCTTCGCCGCGGCCTTGTACCTTGTAGCCGCCGAGGATATTCACCGACTGTGGCGTCAGGCCCATGTGCGCGCAAACCGGTACGCCGCGTTCAGCCAGCAAACGAATCGACTCGGCGAGCCAGGCGGCACCTTCAACCTTGATCATGTGTGCACCGGCACGCATCAGTTGAGCACTGTTGGTCAGGGTCTGTTCGATGGTGGCATCGGCCATGAAGGGCAGGTCGGCAATGATGAAGGCGCCTTCGTTGCCGCGCTTGACGCAGGCCGTGTGGTAAGCGATTTCATCATTGGTAACGGGCAGGGTGCTGTCATTCCCTTGTAGAACCATGCCCAGGGAGTCCCCCACCAGCAACACTTCAACTCCTGCCTGGCTGCTGGCCTGGGCAAAAGTGGCGTCGTAGCAGGTCAGCATGGTGATCTTTTCACCTTTGAGCTTGAGGCTCTGCAAGGTGCTCAGGGTAACGTTTGGCATGAAAAGGGTCCTCATTCAGGCGCTTGGAAACAGCGAGTAACGCGCGTGAGTCTTCGTTTATACAGGCGCACTTTCTTAAGGATCAGTGCTTATAAGGCCTGGATTGCGCCCTTTAGCGCCGGGTAGGCGGCAGCGGGACGCCTATAGTCGTGAGGAGGACTCTGGAAGTCAATTGGATGTGTTACCGCATTGTTACGGCGGTGGTGTTACCGCTGTTACTGATGCGATTCAGCAGTAAATGATGCGTAGTAAATGCAGGAGCGAGCTTGCTCGCGAAGGTCGTCAATGATGACGCGGGAAGCCTGGCGCCCAGCGGTGTTCTCAGGTTTTTCGCGAGCAAGCTCGCTCCTACAGGTTTGAAGGCAGGCGTTCCAGGCCGACAAACGGGCAGGCATCCAGCAGGTCGCCGAGCAGGCGGCCATCAGCCAGTTGCAGGCTGGCCGGGGCCAGTTCTGCCAGCGGGTAAAGCACGAACGCCCGCAGGTGCATTTGATAGTGCGGCACCTTCAGGCGTGGCTCGTCGATCAGCCGGTCGCCAAACACCAGGATATCCAGGTCCAGGGTGCGCGGGCCCCAACGCTCAAGACGCTCGCGGCCCTGGTCATTCTCGATGGCTTGCAGCGCATCGAGCAGTTCCAGTGGTGCAAGCGCGCTGTCCAGGGCCGCGACCGCATTGGTATAGCGCGGCTGGCCCGGGAGCAGGGAATCACTTTGATAGAAGGCGGAGACGCCCGCCAGCGTGGTGTCCGGCAATTGCGCGAGGGCCTCGATGGCGTCGCGCAATTGTTGTTCAGGGGCAGCCAGGTTGCTGCCCATGCCGACGTAGATACGTTCCACGTGCTTACTCGCCCGACGCGCTCGATGAATCGCCAGCGCTGCGTTTGCGCTTGCTGCCACTGCTGCGGCGACGTTTTTTCGGGCCATCGCCGGTGGCTTCGCCTTTGCTGCTGAGCTCTTTGATCATCTCGCGGCGCTGGCTGTCGTTGGCGTCCTGGTAGTCGGTCCACCATTCGCCCAGGCCGTCGGTCTGTTCGCCGGCGCTTTCGCGCAGCAGCAGGAAGTCATAGCCGGCACGGAAGCGCGGGTTGTCCAGCAGCAGATCGGCGCGTTTGCCGCTGCGGCGTGGCAGGCGCTCCTGCATGTCCCAGATCTCGCGGATCGGCATGGTGAAGCGTTTCGGGATAGCGATGCGCTGGCATTGCTCGGCGATCAGCTCGTGAGCGGCTTCCTGCATGGCCGGAATTGCCGGCATGCCACGGTCTTGCAAGCGCATGACGCGTTTTGGAAGCGCTGGCCACAACAGGGCGGCAAACAGGAACGCCGGGGTTACCGGTTTGTTCTGCTTGATGCGCAGGTCGGTGTTGATCAAGGCTTCGCTGATCAGCGTGTGGGTGTAGGTCGGGTTGTACTCCAGTGCTTCGGCGCTGGCCGGGAACAGTGGGTCGAACAACTGCAGGTCAACCAGCATTTCGAAGGTGTCGGCAGCATAGCCGGAGAGGAACAGCTTGAGCACCTCTTCGAACAGCCGGGCCGAGGGAATTTCCCGCAGCATCGGTGCCAGGTCACGAATCGGCGCGGCCGTGTGCTTCTCGATGCCGAAGTTCAGCTTGGCGGCGAAACGCACGGCCCGCAGCATGCGCACCGGGTCTTCCTGGTAGCGTTGCGTCGGGTCGCCGATCAGGCGCAGCAGGTTGTTGCGGATGTCGTGTACGCCATTGGCGTAATCGAGAATGCGCTCGCTGACCGGGTCGTAATACAGGGCATTGATGGTGAAGTCGCGGCGTTGCGCGTCTTCTTCCAGGGTGCCGTAGACGTTGTCCCGCAGGATGCGCCCGCTTTCGTTGCGGGAAGACTGGTTAGTGTCTTCTTCTTCATCGTTTTGCGGATGGTTGGCGCGGAAGGTCGCGACCTCGATGATCTCGCGACCAAAGTGGATGTGCACCAACTTGAAGCGCCGGCCGATGATCCGCGCATTGCGGAATTCGGCACGCACTTGTTCCGGCGTGGCGCTGGTGGCGACGTCGAAATCCTTGGGAGTGATATTGAGCAACATGTCGCGCACGCAACCGCCAACCAGGTAGGCCTGGTAGCCGGCGTTCTGCAAACGTTCGACGATGTTCACCGCATAACGGCTGAACTGGGCGCGTTGCAGCGAATGCTGGCTGCTATTGAGCACTTCAGGCGTGCTGCGTTTGTGTTGCGTACGACGCAAGGGAGAACGGAATGACTGGAACAACTTCTTCAGCATGGGATGCACTGTTTGAAGGAATGTTCGGCCATAACGAAGAATGACCGCATGATGGGCCGGGATTCTAGCATTTAGTCAGGGGATGGTGTAGGAACTAGCTGCAAGGCTTGAGCCAGAAGCTTAAAAGAAGGGTGGCAAGTGCCAAATCGCAGAAACTACAAGGGGAGCCGAAGCTCCCCCAGAAGTAGTTGCGTGCTCTATTTTTATTATTGGTTTCGGGCTTCTTGTTTTTGTTGATCGCCCTCGCCATGAAGCTTCACCTTCATGACACTCCCAATCGGGAGCCAAGAGCAAACGGATTGCTTTGGTCGCTGTGTTGCTGATCTACGATCCAACCAGTTCAGGCTCTGCCTTAGGGCAGTTTTTGTTGTTCTCGGCCTGGTTGCGGGGCAAGCCCCAAATGCAACGCCTCTCCAAAAGAATCAGTTAGCTGCGCCTCCGCCGTGTTGTTTTTGTTATGCGTGAGTCGATTCGTCTTATTTTTATTGTCTTGTACATTTGCTTGTTATTGTTTTTGTACTAAGCATATAGCAGGGTGCGTGCCAACTTTTGCGAGGCCCAGCAAAATAAGGGGTTCGGGGCGTTTTCGGGTTTTTTGTAGGCGAAAAAAAGCCGGGGCTTCGTTACCGTAAGCCCCGGCTTTTGTTACGTGAAAAATCAGCGGTAACAGTTTTTTCACATCTGCGGGTGTTACCTGTGGGGGCGACCCACTCAGCTTTCGCTGGCAACCCCGGTCTTGCGCCGCGGGATACCCAGGCGCTGGCGCCGTTCCCACAGGCATTTACGGCTGACGCCCAGTTTGCGCGCCAGTTCGGTCTCGGTCATGTGGTCCTGGTGCTCCAGCACGAAATGCTGGAAGTAATCTTCCAGTGACAAATCTTCCGTCGGCTCGTGGCTGTTGTTACTGCCGCCACCTTGCTGCGGTGGCAAACCGATGAAGTCATCATCATCCAGGTCGCTGAGCTCGATATCGATCCCCAGCAGCTCGGCGGAAATTTCCGGGCTCTCCGACAGAATCACCGCACGCTCTACCGCGTTTTCCAGCTCCCGCACGTTACCCGGCCAGGAGTAGTGACGAATCGCCTGCTCGGCATCGGCAGCAAACTTCAGGTCGGTACGGTTGATTCGCGCACTCTGGCGCGCCAGGAAGGCCGTGGCGATTTCGTTGACGTCGGCGCCGCGCTCACGCAAGGCCGGCAGTTTGAGAGCGATCACGTGCAGGCGGTAATAAAGGTCTTCACGGAACTGGCCAATCTTGGCCAGGCTCTTCAGGTCACGGTGAGTGGCCGCAATCAGTCGCACGTCGACCTTCTGCGACTGTACCGAACCGACGCGGCGTATTTCGCCTTCCTGGAGTACCCGCAGCAAGCGTGCCTGGGCTTCCAGCGGCAGCTCGCCAATCTCGTCGAGGAACAGCGTGCCGCCGTCGGCGGCTTCAACCAAACCCGCACGGCCAGCACTGGCGCCGGTAAAGGCGCCTTTTTCATGGCCGAACAATTCGGATTCGATCAGGGATTCGGGGATCGCCGCGCAGTTCACCGAGATCATCGGTGCCTTGGCGCGTTTGGACAGGTTGTGCAGGGCGCGGGCCACCAGCTCTTTACCGGTGCCGGACTCGCCCTGGATCAGTACATTGGAGTCGGTTGGCGCCACTTTGCGGATCTTGCTGTACAGGTCCTGCATGGGTGGGCAGGAGCCGATGATGCCGATTTCGCCGTTACTGTTGTCAATACCGGGTTTTTCAGAACCATTGGCGGCCTTGCCCGCTGCCGGGCGTTCAGCCGGTGCGCTGCTGGCCGATTGACGGTCACGCAGGATTCGCGCTACGGCCTGGAGCATTTCGTCGTGGTCGAAGGGCTTGGCGATGTAGTCCACCGCGCCCATCTTCATGGAGTCCACGGCCGAGCGCAGGCTGGCGTAGCTGGTCATGATCAGCACCGGAGTGCCTTGGCCGAGCTTGATCAGCTCGGTGCCGGGGGCGCCTGGCAAACGCAGGTCACTGACGATCAGGTCGAACGTGGGAATGCTGAAACGCTCTTGGGCTTCCTGCACCGAGCCGGCTTCGCTGACCTGGTACTGATTACGTTCAAGCAGGCGACGCAAGGCAGAGCGGATAATGGTTTCGTCTTCGACGATCAAAATGTGCGGCATTGATTCAACTCTCTCGACGGTCTCAGTTCACAGCGGACGTCGCTTCGACATGACGCGGCAAGGTCACCCGAATACGGGTGCCGCGTTGGCTTTCGGTGTCAGCCGGGCTGTCGATGGTGATTTGTCCATAATGCTCTTCAACGATGGAATAGACCAGTGCAAGGCCCAGACCGGTACCTTCACCCGGATCCTTGGTGGTGAAGAAGGGTTCGAACAATCGATCCATGATGTTCTGTGGAATGCCGCTGCCTTCGTCCTCGACGATCAGATCGACCGTGTGCTCGAAAGCCTCGCTCTTGACCCGTACTGCGCTGCCGGCCGGCGATGCGTCGCGGGCGTTGGACAGCAGGTTGATCAGCACTTGGGCCAGGCGTTGTGAATCACCGTCGACCCAGTGTTCCGGGTCGCACAGGTTGAAGAACTGTACTTCGAAATTGCGCCGGTTCAAGGCCAGCAGCCCAATGGCATCCTGGGCCACTTCAGCCAGGCACACCGCTTCGTCGTGATTCTGATGGGCGCCCGCGTGGGCAAAGCTCATCAGCGACTGCACGATGCGCGAGACACGCTTGGTCTGCTCGAGAATCTGCCCGCTGATTTCGATGATTTCGCCGTCTTCTTCGCGCTCTTCCCGCAGGTTTTGCGCGAGGCAGGCGATACCGGTGATCGGATTGCCGATTTCATGGGCCACACCCGCGGCCAGGCGCCCGATGCTGGCCAGGCGCTCGGAGTGCACCAGCTTGTCTTCGAGCATCTGGGTTTCGGTCAGGTCTTCCACCAGCAGCACCAGGCCGCTGTTGCCGGGCGCCAGTGGCTCGTCGATGGCGGCCTTGTGCAGGTTGAGCCAGCGGGTCTGGCCATCCAGCGCCAGGTGCTGTTTGTGCAAGTGTTCGTCGGGCAGGTTGATGAAGCCCTGGAGCAATTCTTTCCACGGGTCGCCAATGGTGTTCAGGCGCGAGCCCACCACACGTTGGGCGGCGATGCCGGTGAGCTCTTCCATGGCCTTGTTCCACATCAGGATCTCTTGATCCTTGGCCAGGGAGCAGACGCCCATCGGCAGTTCCTGCAACGTCTGGCGGTGATAGCGGCGCAGGGCGTCGAGTTCGGCGGCAAGGCCGGTGAGGCGGGAGTGGTAATCCTCCAGCCGGCTCTCGATGAAGTGGATGTCTTCGGTCACGTAGTTTTCGCCGCCGGCCTTGTAGGGCAGGAAGGTCTCGACCATGTCCTGGGACACGCTCGGGCCCATCAGGCCGGAAAGGTTGGCTTCGATACGGTCCCGCAGGCGGCGCAGGGCATAAGGCCGGCGCTCGTCGAACGGCAAGTAGAGATCGCGCAGGGCCTGCTCGACCTCCTTTTGTGCGGCCTTGGCGCCCAGCGGCTTGGCCAGTTGCGTGGCGAATTCCTGGGGTGAGGCGGCGTGCAGTTCGCGGCGTTGCGGGCGACGGACGTTGTCCACTGCGCAGGCTTCGGCGGCGCTGGTTTCTTCGGGGCTGGCGTTGGTGAACAGCGAAATCAGGGTGAACATCAGCACGTTGGCCGCCAGCGAGGCAATTGCCGCCATGTGCCAACTGGTGTCATCCAGCACGTAGATCATGTTCAGCAGCGGGATGTAGAAGCCCTGCAGGTTGCCCACCAGCGGCAGCAGCATGGTCACGGTCCATACCAGGATCCCGGCGAGCAAACCGGCGATAAAGCCTCGGCGGTTGGCGGTCGGCCAGTACAGCACCGACAGCACGCCCGGCAGGAACTGCAAGGTGGCGACGAAGGCGACAATCCCCAGGTTGGCCAGGTCCTGTTCTGCACCCAGCAACAGGTAGAAGCCATAGCCGGCCATGATGATCGCGACGATCAGGGCCCGGCGGGTCCATTTCAGCCAGCGGTAGATATTGCCTTCGGCCGGCGGCTGGTAGAGCGGCAGCACCAGGTGATTCAGCGCCATCCCCGACAGCGCCAGGGTACTGACGATGATCAGCCCGCTGGAGGCCGATAATCCGCCGACATAGGCCAGCAATGCGAGGGATTTGCTGTTGGCTGCAATACCCACGCCCAGCGTGAAGTATTCGGGATTGGTGGTGGCGCCAAGTTTCAGGCCGGCCCACAGGATCAGCGGCACCGCCAGGCTCATCAACAGCAGGAACAGCGGCAAGCCCCAGCTGGCGCTGACCAGCGAGCGCGGGTTGAGGTTTTCGGTGAAGGTCATGTGGTACATGTGCGGCATCACAATCGCCGAGGCGAAGAACACCAAAAGCAGCGTGCGCCATGGGCCTTCCTGCAACGGCGTGTGCAGTGCGGCCAGGGCGGTCTGGTTTTGCAGCAGCCACAGTTCCAGCTGTTGCGGGCCGTCGAATACGCCATACAACGCGTACAGACCGACGCCGCCGATGGCGATCAGCTTGATCACCGATTCAAACGCGATCGCAAACACCAGTCCTTCATGTTTTTCACGGGTGGCGATATGCCGTGAGCCGAAGAAAATCGTGAACAGAGTGATCAGTGCGCAGAAGCTCAATGCCACGCGGTGTTGCACCGGTTCGCGGGTGAGGATGCTGATGGAGTCGGCCACGGCCTGGATCTGCAATGCCAGCAACGGCAGCACGCCGATCAGCATGAAAATCGTGGTCAGTGCACCGGCCCAGGTACTGCGAAAACGGAACGCAAACAGGTCGGCCAGGGACGACAACTGATAGGTGCGGGTGATTTTCAGGATCGGATACAACAGCACCGGCGCCAGCAAAAACGCGCCGGACACCCCGAGATAACTCGAAAGAAAGCCGTAACCGTACTGATAGGCCAGGCCCACGGTGCCATAAAACGCCCAGGCACTCGCGTACACGCCCAAGGACAAGGTGTAGGTCAACGGATGGCGAATGATCGCCCGCGGAATCATCCCACGTTCACTGATCCAGGCTACCCCGAACAACGCGGCCAGGTAGGCGGCGCTGATCAGCAGCATCTCGGTCAGGCTAAAGCTCATCGGCATCTTTTTGGCTCTGCAGGATGAAAGTCACGACGATCAGAATCAGCCAAAGCAGATAGGGCCGGTACCAGGCGCCTGTGGCGTCGATCCACCAATCCATGATGGCGGGAGAAAACAGGTAGATCCCGACGACCAGCAGCAGGACCAATCGATAGATGTACATGTTGGCCTCTGATTGAAAAACTGCGGCGATGGTAACGGATGGCTCGCAAGCTGCAAGCGCCTTCAGCGCAATTGCGCTTCGGCCAGCGTGAGTGTGCGCGGGATCTGTGTGGCATCCCAGTGTTGAATGCCCCAATCCAGCAGTTCCCGTGGGCTGGCGTGGTGCAGTTCGTCGCCCGCCGGCTGGCCCAGGGCGCGCAGTGCTCTTAACAGCAAAGGCGTGGCCTGGTCAGTGGTCAAGGGCGGTGAGCGGTAGGATTTGCCCAGCTTGTTACCGTCCGGCTGGATGATCAACGGCACATGCAGGTAACGCGGTTGGCGCAGGCCCAGCAATTCTTGCAGATACAGTTGGCGCGGCGTGGAGTCGAGCAGGTCGGCGCCACGCACAATGTCGGTCACACCTTGCCAGGCATCATCGAGGACTACCGCCAGTTGGTAGGCATACAGGCCGTCGCGACGGCGGATGATGAAGTCGCCTACGTCGCGACCCAGATGCTGTCGGAATTCGCCTTGTACGCGGTCGGTAAAGTGGTACTCCAGCTCCGGTACTCGCAGGCGGATGGCGGCATCTTGCTGGTCATGCCCGGCATTGCGGCACAGTCCCGGATAAATCCCGTTATAGGGCTCCAGTTGCTTGCGCGAGCAGGTGCAGGCGTAGGCCAGGCCATGATTGAACAGGCGGTTGAGCACTTCAGCGTAGGCATCGTGCCGCTCGCTTTGTCGGACCAACTCCCCGTCCCATTCAAAACCATAGCGTTCCAGGGCATTCAGGATGGCGGCCTGGGCGCCGGGTTCTTCCCGTGGCGGGTCGAGGTCTTCCATGCGCATCAGCCAGCGGCCTTGATTGGCACGGGCGTCGAGGTAGGAGGCGAGGGCGGCGACCAGGGAACCGAAGTGCAGGTGTCCGCTGGGCGTGGGGGCGAAACGCCCGATATAGGAGGAGGCTGTCATGGGCCGGATATTACTGGAAAACCAGCAAACGCCAGAAACAAAAATGGGGCGTTCGCACGCCCCATTTGTTCAGCCCGGCAATGATTACTTGCCGACCTGTTTTTCCTTGATTTCAGCCAAGGTCTTGCAGTCCACGCACAGGTCGGCGGTAGGACGCGCTTCCAGGCGGCGAATACCGATCTCGACGCCGCAGGACTCGCACCAGCCGTACTCTTCGTCTTCGATGAGTTGCAAGGTCTTGTCGATCTTCTTGATCAGCTTGCGCTCGCGATCACGGGCGCGCAGTTCAAGGGCGAACTCTTCTTCCTGGCTGGCTCGGTCTGCCGGGTCCGGGAAGTTGGCCGCTTCGTCCTTCATATGGTCAACGGTACGGTCAACCTCTTGCATCAAGTCCTGTTTCCACTGCTTCAGGATCTTGGAGAAGTGTTCGCGCATGGGCTTGCCCATGTATTCCTCACCCTTCGCCTCGACGTAGGGTTGGAAGCCGCTGATGCTCTGTTGCTTTGCTTGGGTGGGCATGAATGGACCGCCTCTCACTCTTCTAATCCATTGCGCAGGATTGCAACATCACCGACACCTGCCGGCCCTGCGGCTGCAAGCGGGCGAACTTACCAGATAGATTCGGGGTGCGCCACTCCCGGTTGTCGAGGCACCGTCTACTGAGGCTTGCAAACCGCCGCAGGCCCCAGCAGGGCGGGCTTGTACGGTCTCGAATGTTGATTTTAGCTGTTTTGCAGGTAGTTGCTTGCCGTGCTTGCTACATGTCTTGGGGCAATAGAGCAGGTTTTGCGCGGCGGGTTGGGTAGAATCGGGGTTTGTCCTCAGAGTTAAGGAAGGCTAATGGCTCAGCCCTACAGTGCGCGCAGCCGCGCTATCGAACCTTTCCATGTCATGGCGTTGCTGGCGCGGGCCAATGAATTGCAGGCCGCCGGTCACGACGTGATTCACCTGGAAATCGGCGAGCCGGACTTCACCACCGCCGAGCCCATCATCAAGGCCGGGCAGGCGGCGCTGGCCAATGGCAAGACCCGCTATACCGCGGCCCGCGGGCTGCCGGAGTTGCGGCAAGCCATCAGCGGTTTCTACCAGCAGCGCTACGGGTTGAGCATCGATCCCGAGCGAATTCTGATTACTCCCGGCGGCTCGGGAGCCTTGTTGCTGGCGAGCAGCCTGCTGGTGGATCCTGGCAAGCACTGGCTGCTGGCAGACCCAGGCTACCCCTGCAACCGCCACTTCCTGCGGCTGGTGGAGGGCGCGGCCCAACTGGTCCCGGTCGGCCCCGAGGTGCGTTATCAACTGACCGCCGACCTGGTGGCGCGCCATTGGGATCAGGACAGCGTGGGCGCGTTGGTCGCGTCGCCTGCCAACCCTACCGGCACCATCCTGACGCGGGACGAGTTGGCGGGGTTGTCGAGCGCCATCAAGGCGCGCAATGGGCATTTGGTGGTGGATGAGATCTACCACGGCCTGACCTACGGCACCGATGCCGCCAGCGTGCTGGAAGTTGACGATGAAGCCTTCGTTCTAAATAGTTTTTCGAAGTATTTCGGAATGACCGGCTGGCGCCTGGGCTGGCTGGTGGCGCCGCCTGCTGCGGTGGGTGAGCTGGAGAAGCTGGCGCAGAATCTCTACATCAGCGCGCCGAGCATGGCCCAGCATGCGGCCCTGGCCTGCTTCACCCCGCAAACATTGAACATTCTTGAAGACCGCCGGGCCGAGTTTGGCCTGCGTCGCGATTTCCTGCTGCCAGCGCTGCGCGAGTTGGGTTTCGGTATTGCCGTGGAGCCGGAAGGCGCGTTCTACCTGTATGCCGATATCAGCGCATTCGGCGGCGATGCCTTCGCGTTTTGCCGGCACTTCCTCGAAACCGAGCACGTTGCGTTCACGCCGGGCCTGGATTTCGGCCGTTATCAAGCCGGTCACCATGTGCGTTTTGCCTACACGCAAAACCTTGATCGCCTACAGCAAGCCGTTGAACGGATTGCCCGCGGCCTGCGGAGTTGGCAAGGCTGATGCGCTTTAATCCTCCCCTTGAAGAAGGCCGGCTGATCCGCCGCTACAAGCGTTTTCTCGCCGATATCGAAACCGTTACCGGCGAGTTGTTGACCATTCACTGCCCGAACACCGGCTCGATGTTCAACTGCATGGTGGAAGGTGGCCAGGTCTGGTTCAGCCGCTCCAATGACCCCAAGCGCAAGCTGCCGGGCACCTGGGAAATCAGCGAAACCCCACAAGGGCGCCTGGCGTGTGTGAACACGGCGCGGGCCAATCAGTTGGTTGAAGAAGCGCTGCGCGCGGGGGTTATCACCGAGCTCAATGGCTTTACTGCCTTGAAACGCGAAGTCGCCTACGGCCAGGAAAACAGCCGGATCGATTTCCGCCTGGATTACCCGGCGGGCGCGGCATATGTCGAAGTCAAAAGCGTCACCCTCGGGTTTGACGGGACCTCGACGGCGGCGTTTCCCGATGCCGTGACCCAGCGCGGTGCCAAGCATCTGCGTGAGCTGGCGCATCTGGCGCGTGAGGGTGTACGGGCAGTGCAGTTGTACTGCGTCAACCTCTCGGGGATCGATGCGGTGCGTCCTGCCGAAGAAATTGATGCCGGTTACGCGGCAGCGTTGCGTGAGGCCAAGGCGGCGGGCGTCGAGGTGCTGGCCTATGGCGTACGAGTGACGTCAGAGGAAATCTGCGTCGATCGCCGGCTGGAAGTATTGCTCGGCGACTAGAGTTGTACCCACAGGCCTTGTTCGTCCTCGCGGCCGGGCAGGGCTGTCAGGCTCTGGCCGGCGCAAGGGCCGGCGACGCACTCACCGCTTTCGATCAGGAACAGCGCGCCATGGGTGGCGCACTGGATCAGGCTGGCGCTGGGGTCGAGAAACTGGTGCGGCTGCCATTCCAGCGGCACCCCGCGATGTGGGCAGCGGTTGATATAGAAGTAGGCAATGCCTTCGCGGCGCACGGCAAACAGCTTGCGGCCGTCGATATCGAAACCGAGGCTGGCGTTGGGTGCGAGTTCGCTGGAGGCGCAGAGAAACTTCATATCGATCCTTAAGTGCCGCCGTTTGCGGGCTGCAAGGCTATCCTGGTTTTTGCCGCAGAGCCCGGTGCTTGACGTGCAAATGCAAACAATTATCAAATGCCGGCTTCGCCCGTAAGCTGACTGGGCGCTCTGTACGATGTCGGGCAGCCTTGATCTGTCACATTGCGAGTGTTTCAGCGGGCTCACCCCTTGGAAGGAAACCCTTTTATGCGCCTGAGTGCCAGTGCTATCGCGCTCGTTGTCGGACTGCTGGTCAACGCTGGGGCCCAGGCCTCTGAACTGCCACAACGCTGGGTCAGCGCCGGTGGTGCGTTGTCGGAATGGGTGACGGCCCTGGGCGGTGAGTCAAAGCTGGTGGGCGTGGATACCACCAGCCAGCATCCGGAATCCCTGAAGGCGTTGCCGAGCATTGGTTACCAGCGTCAGTTGTCGGCGGAAGGCATTCTGAGCCTGCGCCCGCAAATCCTGGTGGGCACCGAGGAAATGGGGCCGCCACCGGTGTTGGCGCAAATCCGCAATGCCGGTGTGAAAGTGGAGCTGTTTTCAGCCGAGCCGGATCTGCCGACGCTGCAGGGCAACCTTCAGCATTTGGGCAAGCTGCTGGGTAACGAAGCGAAGGCTGCAGAACTGTTCAGTGACTATCAGCAACAACTTGACCAACAAAAGAACTGGGTGGCCAAGGCCCAGGCCACTCAAAAGGCGCCTGGAGTGCTGTTGCTGCTGGGACATGCCGGCGGCAAACCGCTGATTGCGGGCAAAGACACGGCGGCTGACTGGATGTTGCAGCAGGCCGGCGGCCATAACCTGGCGACCCACGATGGTTACAAGCCGTTTTCCGTAGAGTCGCTGGCGGGGCTCAATCCTGAGGTGCTGGTGTTTGCCGATCGCGCTTTGACCGGGGATGCGGCCCGCGCCGCGTTGTTCAAGGAAAACCCGATCCTGGCTTCGACGCCAGCGGCCAAGAATGGACGCGTCTATGAACTGGACCCGACGCTGCTGGTGGGTGGGCTTGGGCCACGCTTGCCGCAAAGCCTGGTGAGGCTGTCTGCCGGGTTCTATCCGTCTCAGGCTAATACCGCCCCATGACCACTCTGGTTAAACCGCGAACCCTTTTTATCGGCTTGAGTCTGCTGTGTGTATTGGCGATCTGGTTGTCATTGGCCCTTGGACCGGTGAGTTTGCCGTTAATGGACACACTGCGGGCAGCCTTACGCTTGATGGGTGTGCCAATCGAGGCCCAAGGCCTGGAGCAGGCGGAGTTGATCCTCGGGCAGATTCGCCTGCCGCGTACGTTGCTGGGATTGGCCGTCGGTGGGGTTCTGGCGCTTTCCGGCGTTGCAATGCAGGGGCTGTTTCGCAACCCCTTGGCTGATCCCGGGTTGGTCGGGGTTTCCAGCGGTGCAGCGTTGGGCGCGGCGATTGCGATTGTCGGTGGTTCGTTTTTTGGCGGTTTGCCGGATGCACTCGGGCCTTATCTGCTGTCGTTGTGTGCCTTCCTCGGCGGTTTGGGGGTAACAGCGCTGGTCTATCGCCTGGGGCGGCGCAACGGCCAAACCAACGTCGCGACCATGTTGCTGGCGGGTATCGCCCTGACGGCGCTCGCCAGTTCGGCGGTGGGCCTGTTCACCTACCTGGCAGATGACGCTACCTTGCGCACCCTGACGTTCTGGAACCTGGGCAGCCTGAATGGCGCCAGCTACTCGCGCTTATGGCCGCTGCTGCTGGTCAGCGCCGGCGTAGCACTGTGGCTGCCGCGCCGGGCCAAGGCGCTGAATGCACTCCTGCTGGGTGAGTCGGAAGCCAGTCACTTGGGCATTGATGTTGAAGGCCTCAAGCGCGAACTGGTGTTCTGCACCGCGCTGGGCGTGGGCGCGGCCGTGGCGGCTGCGGGGATGATCGGCTTTGTCGGGCTGGTGGTGCCGCATCTGGTACGCCTGCTGGCGGGGCCGGATCATCGGGTGCTGCTGCCAGCCTCGGTGCTGGCGGGGGCGAGTTTGCTGTTGTTTGCCGATCTGGTGGCGCGCCTGGCCTTGGCGCCGGCGGAATTACCGATCGGCATTGTTACCGCGTTTATCGGTGCGCCGTTTTTCCTCTACCTGTTGTTACGAGGGCGCGCCTGATGCTGCGAGTAGAAGACCTGCAGATCTGCCGTGGGCGCAAAACTGTGCTGGCGGACATCACCCTGGACCTGTTGCCAGGAGAAGTGCTCGGCGTATTGGGCCCCAACGGTGCGGGAAAAAGTACATTGCTCGGTGCGTTATGCGGCGAGTTGCAGCCCGACCAAGGCCGTGTGTGGCTGGATCAGCGTGAGTTGAAAGACTGGGGCGGAGCGCAGCGTGCCCAGCGGCTGGCGGTGTTGCCGCAGACCTCGACCCTGGACTTTGCCTTTCGCGTCGAAGAGGTGGTGGGCATGGGGCGCTTGCCTCATCAGACGGGCCGGGTGCGTGACGATGAAATCATCAATGCTGCCTTGCAGGCTGCCGACGTTAGCCATTTGAGCGGGCGCAGCTATCTGGCGTTGTCGGGCGGCGAGCGGCAGCGTGTGCACCTCGCACGGGTGCTGGCGCAGCTATGGCCGGGTGAAGCGGGGCAGACCTTGTTGCTGGATGAGCCGACGTCAATGCTTGACCCGCTGCACCAGCACACCACCTTGCAGGCGATCCGGCGCTTTGCCGACCGTGGCGCGGCGGTGCTGGTGATCCTTCACGACCTGAACCTGGCGGCGCGCTACTGTGATCGCATCCTGTTGCTGGAGGATGGCCGGCCCCATGCGTTGGACACACCGGCACAGGTGTTGCGGCCTGAGCCGCTGAAGGCGGTATTCGGGCTGGATGTGTTGGTGCAGCCGCATCCGGAGCGCGGCCATCCGTTGATCATTGCCCGCTGAAAATCGCCGCAGTTTTTTATGGGCAAAAAAAGACCCGGCAAGAGCCGGGTCAAATAACCGTGATTAGCCTGATGAGGAGATAATCTGAGAGTCCGAACCAATGGTCTTTCAGTTATCGGCTGATCTCGCGACCAGTTGTGATAATCATAACGATTCTCATTTGAGAGTCAACATTTGTTTTTGCGGTCTCTTCGAATTTCCTCAAACTTCTGTTTGGAATCCCCGTAAACGCGGGTGCAAGTTGGCATCTCAATTCTTTTGGCGTGCCGTCAGAGCGTCCAGCTGACGATTTAAAGCTTCCTTGCGTTCAACGGGAATGTCATTCCAGTGCACATCCATCAGCGCGCCTTCAATGGCATACAACAACACTTTGGATGCCCTGAAACCGCGGGTGCGTACGGCACGGTACGCGTCGACTGCCCCCAGGCGGCGTAGGTCGGACGCACTGTGGATGCCCACCGCATGCAGCCATTGCGCCGACGTCTTGCCAAGGTTTTTCAGGTGTTGCAGCTCATCATTCATCAAGCCTCCTTGCGACGGCCGAATGGTTCGGTGGGTATCGTGACCAGGCAAGCCTGAAAGGAGTGTAGCGCTCAGTAGGAAAAGCGTAGTTCTTTGGTCGGCAACGACCTAAAAGCTTCTAAGGCAGGCGGGGGTTTTAGCGTAGGAAAGGGTGAAGCCCCCGGTACGCCCTGTGCGTAGCCGGGAGCCGATGCAGCGGTTTAGCGAGTGCGGTAGCGCAGGCGTGTGCCGAAATTGACGGACATCAGGATCTCATCGGCGCTTAACTCAGGGGGGAAATAAGTGCCGGAGATCTGGGCATGCGCCAGGCTCGCCCCTTCCAGGGGACAGTCGCGCAAATCCAGGCCGCGCAAGTCGGCGGAGCGGAAATAAGCGTCGGTGAAATCCACGCCCTCGGCATTCAGGTCGCGCAGGTCCAGGCCGCGAAAGTCGCCACCGCGCATATCGATGGTGCCGTCTTTCGGACGCTCCTGGTTGAAGCCGCGGATATCATCTTTATGCAGAAGCGCGTACAGCGGGGTATCAAGTAGCTTCGGCTGGCTCACAATGGCGACTCCCGTGTTGGAATTATGGCGCCATTATAGTGCCACTATTTCTCGGCCGTGAGCCCCGGAAGGCTGCACGACCAAGAAATATTTCTTACAGCCCCGGCAGACGCTGGCGAATATGTGCCACCAATGCGTCCAGGGTCCCGCTTTCATTGGTCTCCACGCGCTTGCTGAGCAGCAACTCCTCGGCGCTGAGCGGGTCACGGGTGGCCTGCTGTTCTTCGATAATGGCCAGGGTGGCGTCGGAAGGGTCGTTCTTGTCCGCCTGACGTTGTGCCAGCCAAGCGGCGATTACCGCCTGTGGCGCATTGCAGTCAAGGATCAGGAATGGCGCGCCGGTGGCCTCGGCGATCTTGGCCGCCGCGTCGCGTTGTTCTCGCTTGAGGAAGGTCGCGTCCAATACCACCGGGAAACCGGCGCGCAGTACGGTGTCGGCGATTTCGTTCAGGCGCGCGTAGGTCGCGGCGCTGGCGTCTGCGGCGTAGATCCCGGCCTGCGGCGTGTTCTCGACCTTCTGCTCGCCGAACAGGCGCTTGCGCTCTACGTCCGAACGCAGGCGAATCGCCCCCAATGCTTCTACGAGGCGCATGGATACATGGCTTTTGCCAACGGCCGATACGCCATGGGTGATGGCCAGGAAGCGCGATGGGATGGTGCTGTAGCTTTCTGCCAGGTTGGCGTAGTTGCGGTACTGGCGCAGGGTGGTAGCGCGCTGCACCGCATCCGCCTCGGAAGGCATGCTGAACAGCGCGATCTTCGCGCGTACCAGGGCGCGGTAGGCTTTATAGAAGTTCAGTACTTCCAGGCCTTGATAGTCGCCGGTCAGCTCCAGGTACTGGCTGATGAAGCGTCGTGCCAGGCTCTTGAGGCCGCGGTCTTCCAGGTCCATCGCCAAAAAGCCGGTGTCGGCATACACGTCGGTGAAGCGGAACGGCTCGTTGAACTCGATGCAGTCGAAGATGACCACGTGGCCATCAATCATCGTGGCGTTGCCCAGGTGGATATCACCGTGGCATTCGCGGGTGAAGCCATTGAGCTTGCGTTGTTCAAACAGCGGCTTGAGACGCTCGAAACTGCTTTCGGCCCAGGCCTGCAAGGCATCCAGTTGTGCCAGGTCGGCCTTGTCGCTGAGGAACGGACGGATCTGCTCGAAGTTCTGCAGCACCGGTGCCATGACATCGTGCGGCGTGCCAGCAGAGTTAGTGGCCGGCACTTTCGGGGCATTCAGGTGAAAATGCGCGATCTGCCTGGCCATTTCGTCGATGTGTGCGCTGGTCAGTTCGCCGTTGGCCTGCAGAGTGCTGAGCAGTTGGCTTTGCGGGAACTGGCGCATTTTCAGCATGTAGTCGACCACCGGACCGTCGCCGCCCAACTGCGGTGCCTCGGCGCTGCCGGTGATCGGCAACACTTCAAGATACAAATCATCGGTCAGGCGCTGGTTGAGGCGCAGCTCTTCATTGCAGAAGTGTCCGCGGGCTTGCAGGGTGGTGAAATCGAGGAAACCGAAATTCACCGGCTTCTTCATCTTGTAAGCATAGGGCCCAGTGAGCAGGACCCAGGAAATATGGGTCTCGATGACTTGGAACTGATCCACCGGATGGGGAAACAGGGCCGGGTTTTGCAGGGCAGCAATCAGGGACTGGCTCACGGGCGATCCTTCAGAGTCTGGGAAAATTCATGGCGGGCATTATGGCTCCTACAGGCGGTCGTGCAAACCGCTGTCCGGCTCATGTTGGTCATCAATAAAGTGCGTATAATCCGCCGCCATGACTCGTACCCGATCTCCCCGTTCCCGTAAAAAACCTCCTTCCCGCGGCCTGCGCCCTTGGCTGGGCTGGGCGCTTAAGCTCAGCCTGGTAGGGCTTGTCGTGATCGCCGGCTTCGCGGTTTACCTCGATGCCGTGGTCCAGGAGAAGTTCTCCGGCAAGCGCTGGACCATTCCGGCCAAGGTCTACGCGCGCCCGCTGGAACTGTTCAGCGGCCAGAAGCTGAGCAAGGATGACTTCCTCACCGAGCTCGATGCCCTGGGCTATCGCCGCGAACCCGTGAGCAATGGCCCCGGCGCCGCTGCCGTCAGCGGCAACACGGTTGACTTGAACACCCGCGGCTTCCAGTTCTATGAAGGCCTGGAAAAACCCCAGCCGGTGCGCGTGCGCTTCTCTGGCGACTACGTAGCCGAACTGTCCTCGCTCAACGGCTCGAAGTTGCCGGTGGTGCGCCTGGAACCCTTAATGATCGGTGGGATTTATCCGAAAAACCTGGAAGACCGCATCCTGATCAAGATCGATCAGGTGCCGCCTTACCTGCTGGATACCCTGATCGCCGTCGAAGACCGGGATTTCTACAGCCACTGGGGCGTATCACCGAAGTCCATCGCGCGCGCCCTCTGGGTCAACACCTCCGGCGGCAAGATGACCCAGGGCGGCAGTACGCTGACACAGCAATTGGTCAAGAACTTCTACCTGACCAACGAGCGCAGCCTGACCCGCAAGCTGACCGAAGCCATGATGGCGATGCTGCTGGAGCTGCACTACAGCAAGCAGGAAATTCTTGAGGCGTACCTCAATGAAGTGTTCGTTGGCCAGGACGGTCAGCGTGCCGTCCACGGTTTTGGTCTGGCCAGCCAGTTCTTCTTCGGCCAGCCGTTGTCCGAGCTGAAGTTGCACCAGGTGGCGCTGCTGGTGGGCATGGTCAAGGGGCCGTCCTACTACAACCCGCGTCGCAACCCGGAGCGGGCGCTGGAGCGCCGTAACCTGGTGCTGGATGTACTTGAGCAGCAAGGTGTCGCCACCCCTGAACAAGTGGCCGCCGCGAAGAAAATGCCACTGGGTGTAACCACCCGCGGCAAGCTCGCCGACAGCTCCTTCCCGGGCTTTATCGACTTGGTCAAACGCCAACTGCGTGAAGACTACCGCGACGAAGACTTGACCGAAGAAGGCCTGCGGATCTTCACCAGTTTCGACCCGATCCTGCAGATGAAGGCCGAAGCGTCGGTCAATGACACCTTCAAACGCCTGACAGGTCGTAAAGGCTCTGACGACGTCGAGGCTGCGATGGTGGTGACCAACCCGGAAACCGGCGAAGTCCAGGCCATGATCGGCAGTCGCCAGGCCAGCTTTGCCGGGTTCAACCGGGCGCTGGACGCGGTGCGGCCGATTGGCTCGCTGGTCAAGCCGGCGGTGTACCTGACCGCGCTGGAAAAACCGAGCAAGTACACGCTGACCAGTTGGCTGTCCGATGACCCGCTGTCGGTCAAAGGAGCTGATGGCCAGATGTGGACGCCGCATAACTTTGATCGTCGCTCCCACGGTACGATTTTCCTGTACCAGGGCTTGGCGCATTCCTACAACATCTCGACTTCCCGCCTCGGCCTTGAGCTGGGCGTGCCGAACGTGCTCAAGACGCTCGGCCGGTTGGGCATCACTCGTGAGTTCCCGGCGTTCCCATCGATGCTGTTGGGTGCGGGTGCGATGAGCCCGATGGAAGTGGCGACCATGTACCAGACCCTGGCCAACGGTGGCTTCAATACGCCGATGCGTGGGATCCGGAGCGTGTTGACGGCCGAAGGCGAACCCCTCAAGCGTTATCCGTTCCAGATTCAGCAACGCTTTGACCCGGCCTCGATCTACCTGATCCAGAACGCCATGCAGCGCGTGATGCGCGAAGGTACCGGGCGCTCGGCCTACAACGTGCTGCCGGCCAACCTGACACTGGCTGGCAAGAGCGGTACCAGTAACGATTCGCGGGACAGCTGGTTCGCAGGGTTCAGCCAGGACCTGCTGGCAGTGGTTTGGCTGGGGCGTGATGACAACGGCAAGACGCCGTTTACCGGTGCCACCGGCGCGTTGCAGGTATGGACCAGTTTCATGAAAAAGGCCGATCCACTGCCGCTGAACATGCCGCAGCCGGACAATATCGTCCAGGCCTGGATCGATCCGCACACCGGCCAGGGTTCCGATGCCAACTGTCCGGGCGCGGTGCAGATGCCGTATATTCGCGGCAGCGAGCCACCACCCGGTGCAGCGTGCGGTGCCAGTGCGCCCGCCAGTGCTGAATCGGTGATGGATTGGGTCAAGGGCTGGATGAATTAAGCAAAGAGGGTTTCACGTGAACAAGTTGTTGATTCCAGCTATTACAGTTTTGGCATTGCTCGGTGGTTGCGCCAGCGTGGAGCGGGGCTCTATTCCGGTGGTGGACTCCAGTACAACGGTGTCCAACAACGACCGGATCTCGGCCAACGGCGGCTTCCGCCAAACCGTTACCAACCGTCCTGCCCAGGCCCGGCCCCAGGCGCAAGCCGTGCCTCAGGATTCTGGTGTAGTGGTGATGATCCCGGGTGGCGGCGCTGCCACCTCGGCTCCGATCAGTACTCAGCCGTGGACCCCAGGCCCAAGTACATCGGGCCCGATCGACGCCACGCCGATTCAAACGGCACCGATCAACCAGGGCACCTACAACATGCCGTCGACGCCGAGTGGAATTCCTTCCGCCAGCAGTGCCGGCGGTCTGTCAGCCGATGAGCAGTTGGATGGCCCGGTGCTGGCGTTGCTCACCACTGCCCAACAGCAGCAGTCGGGCGGCGATTTGAACGGCGCATCGTCGAGCCTCGAGCGCGCCCAGCGCGTGGCACCGCGTGAACCGCAAGTGCTATACCGCCTGGCTCAGGTTCGCATGGCCCAGGGCGATGCCCCGCAAGCAGAACAATTTGCCCGTCGCGGCCTGACCCTGGCCAATGGCCGTCCAGACCTGCAGGCTAGCCTGTGGAGCTTGATCGGTGATGCCCGCGAGAAGCAAGGCGATGCTGCCGGCGCCGCCCAGGCTCGGCAAAAAGCCAAGGTAAGCCTCTGATGGATGCACGCTTTCCGGCGATTGCCGAACAGTTGTTGTTGATCGAGCGCGAACTGCGCTTGCAGGGCTGGTGGGACGAAGTGTCCCCCAGTGCTGAAGCCTTGAGCAGTGTTGAGCCGTTTTCCGTCGACACGCTGGACTTTCACCAGTGGCTGCAATGGATTTTCCTGACGCGGATGAAGCAAATCCTCGAACAGGACCTGCCATTGCCCAATGCGTCGGGGATTCTGGAGATGGCCGAGATGGTTTACGCCGATCGGCCACTTGAGAGCCTTGGCCTGCGGACTGCGCTGAAAAAGTTCGATCAACTGATCGTCGACGCTCGTTAATTGCCTGGCTGCCGGTTTTTCCGGCAGTCTTGCGCATATTTCTACCGCTTTGCGCCATTCAGGCGAGTTTTATCCCTCCTCAAGCCCCTTTCTTCTACGTTCTCATGCGCTTAGTTGGAAAAAAGCGCAATTATTGCTTGACTTGGAGGGGCTGAAACAGAAGAATCCAAAGTCCGCTGTAGAGGGACTGCCAGAAGCAGACCCACTCAGCAGATCATGAGGCGCATACCCGCGCCGACCTGTTACACCCGCAACGCGTTACCTCGCGCTGGGTGGGAAAATCCCGCAACACTTGGGACGCTCCCAATACTTGCTCAGTCAGTGCTGACGTAGTCGGCGACCACCGTCGCTCATGCTCTGCTGAGAAGTAAACCTATTAAGACCCGTCGGTTTTTAACGGACGGTATTCTGGCGTTTTAGAGGTGAACAACGTGGAGCTTTTATCTGGCGGTGAGATGCTCGTCCGCTTTTTGCGTGACGAAGGCGTCGACTATATCTACGGGTACCCAGGTGGTGCTCTGCTGCATGTCTACGACGCACTGTTCAAGGAACCGGCTGTTACCCACATCCTGGTTCGGCACGAACAAGCTGCTACCCATATGGCTGACGGTTACGCCCGTGCCACCGGTAAAGCCGGTGTGGTACTGGTGACTTCCGGCCCTGGCGCGACCAATGCCATTACCGGCATCGCGACGGCCTATATGGACTCCATCCCGATGGTGATCATTTCTGGCCAGGTGGCGAGCACCATGGTCGGTACCGATGCATTCCAGGAAACCGACATGATCGGTATTTCCCGGCCGATCGTGAAACACAGCTTCATGATCAAGCATGCCTCGGAAATCCCGGAAGTCATGAAGAAGGCGTTCTACCTCGCACAGTCCGGTCGCCCGGGTCCTGTGGTGGTCGATATCCCGAAAGACATGACCAACCCGGCGGAAAAATTCGAATACATCTTCCCGAAGAAAGCCAAGCTGCGTTCCTACAGCCCGGCCGTTCGCGGGCACTCGGGGCAAATCCGCAAGGCGGCAGAAATGCTGTTGGCGGCCAAGCGTCCGGTGCTCTACTCGGGTGGTGGGGTGATTCTGGGTGGCGGTTCTGCACCGCTGACCGAACTGGCCAAGCTGCTCAACCTGCCAGTCACCAACACCTTGATGGGCCTTGGCGCGTTCCCGGGTTCGGACCGTCAGTTCGTCGGCATGCTCGGCATGCACGGCAGCTACACCGCCAACCTGGCCATGCACCATGCTGACGTGATCCTCGCCGTCGGTGCGCGGTTCGATGACCGGGTGATCAATGGCGCGAGCAAGTTCTGCCCGAATGCCAAGATCATCCACATCGATATCGACCCGGCATCCATCTCCAAGACCATCAAGGCCGACGTGCCTATCGTTGGTCCTGTGGAAAGCGTGCTGACCGAAATGGTCGCTGCGCTGAAGGAAATCGGCGAAGCCCCGAACAAGGATTCCGTTGCCAGCTGGTGGAAGCAGATCGACGAGTGGCGCGGTGATCGCGGCCTGTTCCCTTACGACAAGGGTGATGGCAGCGTCATCAAGCCACAGACCGTGATCGAAACCCTGTGCGAAGTGACCAAGGGCGATGCCTTTGTGACCTCCGATGTGGGCCAGCACCAGATGTTCGCGGCGCAGTACTACAAGTTCGACAAGCCTAACCGCTGGATCAACTCCGGTGGCCTGGGCACGATGGGCTTTGGTTTCCCTGCGGCCATGGGTGTGAAGCTGAGCTTTCCGGATACTGACGTTGCGTGCGTCACCGGCGAAGGCAGTATCCAGATGAACATCCAGGAACTGTCGACCTGCCTGCAATATGGCTTGCCGGTGAAGATCGTCTGCCTGAACAACGGTGTACTGGGCATGGTTCGCCAGTGGCAGGACATGAGCTACGGCAGCCGTCACTCCCACTCCTACATGGAGTCTCTGCCTGACTTCGTCAAATTGGTTGAAGCCTATGGCCATGTCGGCATGCGCATCACCGATCTGAAGGATTTGAAGCCGATGATGGAAGAGGCGTTCGCCATGAAGGACCGCCTGGTGTTCCTCGATATTCAGGTCGACACCAGCGAGCACGTCTACCCGATGCAGATCAAAGACGGCTCCATGCGCGATATGTGGCTGAACAAGACGGAGCGTACCTAATCATGCGGCACATTATCTCCCTGCTTCTGGAGAACGAACCGGGCGCTCTGTCACGTGTGGTCGGACTGTTTTCGCAACGCAACTACAACATCGAAAGCCTGACGGTGGCGCCGACCGAAGACCCGACCTTGTCGCGTCTGACGCTGACCACCGTTGGCCATGATGAGGTGATCGAGCAGATCACCAAGAACCTCAACAAGCTGATCGAAGTGGTCAAGCTGGTCGACTTGTCGGAGAGTGCCCACATCGAGCGTGAGCTGATGCTGGTCAAGGTCAAGGCCACGGGGGCACAACGGGCCGAGATCAAGCGCACTACCGACATTTATCGCGGGCAGATCGTCGATGTGAGCGCCAGCGTTTATACCGTTCAACTGACCGGTACAAGCGACAAGCTGGACAGCTTCATCCAGTCGATCGGGACGGCCTCGATTCTGGAAACTGTACGCAGTGGCGTCACCGGGATTGCTCGTGGCGACAAAGTACTCAGCATCTAACTCAAATTTAGCGAATGGCCTTAAACGGCCTGGATATATAGAGGAACCTCATGAAAGTTTATTACGATAAAGATTGTGACCTGTCGATCATCCAGGGCAAAAAAGTCGCCATCATCGGCTACGGTTCCCAGGGCCACGCCCAAGCGTGCAACCTGAAAGATTCCGGCGTTGACGTGACCGTTGGCCTGCGCAAAGGCTCGGCCACTGTTGCCAAGGCTGAAGCCCACGGCCTGAAAGTGACTGACGTTGCTTCTGCTGTCGCTGCTGCCGACCTGGTCATGATCCTGACCCCGGACGAGTTCCAGTCCGCGCTGTACAAGAACGAAATCGAGCCGAACATCAAGAAGGGCGCCACCCTGGCCTTCTCCCACGGCTTCGCGATCCACTACAACCAGGTTGTGCCGCGCGCCGACCTCGACGTGATCATGATCGCGCCGAAAGCACCGGGCCACACCGTGCGCTCCGAGTTCGTCAAAGGCGGCGGTATCCCTGACCTGATCGCGATCTACCAGGACGCCTCGGGCAACGCCAAGAACGTCGCACTGTCCTACGCTGCTGGCGTGGGTGGCGGTCGTACCGGCATCATCGAAACCACCTTCAAGGACGAGACTGAAACCGACCTGTTCGGCGAACAAGCCGTTCTGTGCGGCGGTACCGTTGAGCTGGTCAAAGCCGGTTTCGAAACCCTGGTTGAAGCTGGCTACGCGCCAGAAATGGCCTACTTCGAATGCCTGCACGAACTGAAGCTGATCGTTGACCTCATGTACGAAGGCGGTATCGCCAACATGAACTACTCGATCTCCAACAACGCCGAATACGGCGAGTACGTGACTGGCCCGGAAGTGATCAACGCCGAGTCCCGTCAGGCCATGCGCAACGCCCTGAAACGTATTCAGGACGGCGAATACGCCAAAATGTTCATCAGCGAAGGTGCAACCGGCTACCCTTCGATGACCGCCAAGCGTCGTAACAACGCCGCTCACGGTATCGAGATCATCGGCGAGCAACTGCGCTCCATGATGCCGTGGATCGGTGCCAACAAGATCGTCGACAAAGCCAAAAACTAAGTCGTACGGATCAAGGGAAAACGCGGCTTAGGCCGCGTTTTTTCGTTTGCGGGGCAGGTTCTGGTATAAAGCTGCATCGTTTGCGGGCGAACACTCGCCGCAAGTTTCTGTCGAAATTTTTCACACCGTTGCAAGGTAAAGTCCATGAGCGAACGTCCCGAAGAGCCAAACCAGGCCTCTGACGCCGAAAGCCTGCTACCGATCGATGAACATGTCGAAGAAGGGCACGATGCTGAAGGCCGTAAAGTCCGGCATCGTGGCATCTATCTTCTGCCCAATCTGTTCACCACTGCGAACCTGTTCGCGGGGTTCTACTCCATCATCAATTCCATGAGTGCCCAGAGTGCGTTGGCGGCCGGCGATGCGGCCGGGGCCAGCAAGTACTTTGGTTTTGCCGCGATAGCGATCTTCGTCGCCATGGTCCTTGATGGCCTGGATGGCCGGGTTGCGCGGATGACCAACACCCAGAGTGCCTTTGGCGCCGAGTATGACTCGCTGTCGGACATGGTTGCCTTCGGTGTGGCGCCGGCGTTGCTCGCATTTGCCTGGGCGCTGGGTGATATGGGCAAGGTTGGCTGGATGGTTGCCTTCATCTATGTGGCGGGCGCGGCATTGCGTCTGGCGCGCTTTAATACCCAGGTGGGGACTGCCGACAAGCGCTACTTCATTGGCTTGGCCAGTCCGGCTGCGGCGGGTGTGGTAGCCGGTATTGTCTGGGCATTCAGCGACTACGGTATCCAGGGTTCCAAGATGTCGTTCCTGGTGGCCTTGATGGTTGCGGCGGCCGGCATGCTGATGGTCAGCAATATCAAGTACAACAGCTTCAAGGAGCTGGATCTCAAAGGGCGTGTGCCGTTTGTGGCTATCCTGGCAGTGGTGCTGGTGTTTGCCGTGGTCTTCAGTGATCCGCCGCGAATCCTGCTGCTGGCTTTCCTTGTGTATGCCGCGTCCGGCCCGGTGCAGTACCTTCTGCATCTTCGTCAGCGCAAAACGTTGCCTTAATGTAATTTCCCCCATACTCCGCAGTCTATTGGTGCATCTGTCCTCCAAAGCTGCGGAGTTGCCATGTTAATCAAGTTTCCCAAAGCGTCTGATTGCCAAGAATCGGATGTCACGCCTGAATCCCTCTATTTCTCTCGCCGCAGCTTGCTCGGTGGTGCGCTTGCCGGCCTGGCTGCCAGCAGCCTGCCGCGTTGGGCCAGTGCGGATGATGCGGCACGTTATGCCGATGTCGAGCCGGGCAATGCACCTGGCTGGTTTGCCGAAAAGCTGCCGGGTACCAAATGGCAGGCGATTACCGTCAAGGACGAGGCCATCACCCCTTTCAAGGACGCAACCCACTACAACAACTTCTATGAGTTCGGTACGGATAAGGGCGACCCTGCAGCCAATGCCGGGTCTCTGAAGACTGAGCCGTGGAGTGTGGTGATAGATGGTGAGGTCGCCAAACCTGGGCGCTATGCGCTTGAAGACTTCATGAAGCCCTATCAGTTGGAAGAGCGAATCTATCGACTGCGCTGTGTAGAGGCCTGGTCGATGGTCATTCCGTGGATAGGGTTCCCTATATCGGAACTGCTCAAGCACGTCGAGCCGACCTCGAACGCCAAGTACATTCGTTTTGAAACCCTGCAGGACCCCAAGAGCATGCCGGGGCAGCGGTCCAACTTCGCCTTGATCGACTGGCCTTATGTAGAAGGGCTGCGATTGGATGAGGCGATGAATCCCCTGGCGATCCTTGCGGTGGGCATGTATGGGCGGGAGCTGCCGAACCAGAACGGCGCGCCGTTGCGGTTGGTGGTGCCGTGGAAGTACGGATTCAAGAGCGTCAAGTCGATCGTGCGCATCAGCCTGGTCAGCGAGCAGCCGAAAACCACCTGGCAAAGTATTGCCGCGAGTGAGTATGGGTTTTACGCAAATGTGAATCCTACCGTCGACCATCCGCGTTGGACCCAGGCGCGGGAGCGGCGGTTGCCCAGCGGGCTGTTCAGTCCCAATGTGCGTGAGACACAAATGTTCAACGGCTACGCCGATGAAGTCGCTTCTCTTTATACGGGCCTCGATCTGCGGAAGAACTATTGATGCGCTATCCGATCTGGCGCATCGGCGTCTTTATAGCAGCGGCGGTGTGGCCGCTGTTCTGGCTGTACGAGGCCTGGAGCTTTGCGCTGGGACCTGACCCGGGCAAGGTGGTGATGGATCGGCTCGGGCTTGGCACCTTGATTCTGTTGTTAATAACCCTGGGTATGACACCGTTGCAGAAGCTCAGTGGTTGGGCGGGGTGGATCGCCGTGCGACGGCAACTGGGATTGTGGTGCTTTGCCTATGTGGTTTTGCATCTCGCTGCTTACTGCGTGTTTATCCTTGGGTTGGATTGGTCGCAGTTGGGGGTTGAGCTACGGAAGCGGCCTTACATTATTGTGGGTACCTTGGGATTCCTTTCTCTATTGGTGCTGGCAGTCACCTCCAACCGATACAGCCAGCGTCGCCTTGGTGCGCGCTGGAAGAAACTGCATCGTTTGGTTTACGTGATTCTCGGGCTTGGTTTGCTGCATATGTTGTGGATCGTGCGGGCAGATCTGAAGGAGTGGGCTATCTATGCATCTATAGGGGTGGTGCTTCTGGTCCTGCGTATACCGCCGGTGACGCGCCGAATTCCCCGTCTTATTGCTAAAAAACCATCTTCTGCAACAAAAGCGTAATTAACCCTTGACGGCAGATTCTGGAAGTCTATAATTCGCCCCACTTCCGGCGCAGTCGAAACGGAAAACTCCTTGGTAAACAATGAGTTATGTGGGTTTCGACAGCGGGTTGCTTCAGATCATCGAAGCCCAGAAGGAGTTAGTAAGGCAGTGTTGTTTGGCCCTATTAACGGTTCGATCTTCTCGGTCGAAA
>NZ_JACAOM010000013.1:0-35013 GCF_013386245.1 Pseudomonas sp. 21615526
GTTGTTCAGCAACCCACCCAGGATCGCCCCCTGGATCGCCTTATCAATATCCGCATCCGCCAACACGATCATCGGATTCTTGCCCCCCAACTCCAGGGCAAACCGCGTCATGTTCTCCATGCACGCCACCCCCACGCTCTTGCCCACCGCAGTCGAACCGGTAAACGACACCTTGCTCACCAACGGATGAGCAGTCAGAACGCCCCCCACCGACGCACCGCCGCCGGTCACCACGTTGAACACCCCCGCCGGAATCCCCGCCTCCAGCGCCAGCTCCGCCAGGCGCATCGCCGTCAGCGGCGTTTCCATCGCCGGCTTGATGATCACCGTGCACCCGGTCGCCAGCGCCGGCATCAATTTCCAGGCCGCAATCAGCAGCGGGAAATTCCACGGCACGATGCCCACCACCACGCCCACTGGCTCGCGCTTGGTGAACGCAGTGAACCTGGCCCCCGGCGGCAAAGGGATCGACACGTCAAAGGTCTGCCCTTCAATCTTGGTCGCCCAACCCGACATGTAGCGCATGAACTCCACCGTGGCATTCAGATCCAGCCCCCGCGCCAGGTTGATCGACTTGCCCTGGCTCAGGGTTTCCAGCTGCGCCAGCTCCTCGGCATGGGCCTCAACCAATGCGGTGAAGTTCAGCAAAATCCGCTCACGGTCGGCCGGGCGCAATCCCGACCACACGCGGGACTTGAACGCCGCATGGGAAGACTGCACCGCCTGCTCCACCACGTGCAGCGGCGCGTCGAGGGTTTCGCACAGGGTTTGCCCGGTGGCCGGGTTGATCACCTTGATGTGTTCGCCCTCGGCAAATACCCATTGGCCATCGATAAAGCAGCCATGACGACGGTCCAGGAATGCAGCCACCTGCGGCAGGATTTCAACGTTGCTCATGATTCACCTGTATTCAATGCTGTTCTTTGAGAAAGCAGGCGACCGCTTGGCGATCGTCGGCCGAAGCCAGGCCCATGTAGGGCATGTAGGTGCCGGGCACAAACGCCTGGGGTTGGGTGATGAATTGCGCGATGGTCTCGGCTTGCCACTCGACGTTTTTGTCACGCATCGCCTGGGAGTAGCTGAAGCCCGCCAGGGAGCCGGACTTACGCCCGTAAACGCCCGCCAGGTTTGGCCCCATCATTGTCGCGCCGCCCTTCGCCACCGCATGGCACACGCTGCATTCGTTGGCGAAAACCTGGGCGCCACGGCTCTGGTCAGGGCCGCATTCAGCGGCGAATGCGCTGTGGGCCAGGACCAGCGACAGCAGGCCGGCCAGGGAAAATCTGTGTGCAGTGAACATAGAAAAACGACCTTGGAAATCATCGAAGTTGCCGACGATTGTCAGGGCTCAAGGTCGCTCGGGTTTTGCCCTGCGTGCCAGTCGTATTGGCCGGGCTGCCAAACCGTGGATTCTGGCAAGCACAGTCAAGTCTTTGGCAACCAGACAAAAGGCACGTCACTTCGCCAGCATTAGTATCGCGGCAGACCCCAACCCTGTGGTCATGAACAAGAATGGATGCCACACCATGCTCAAGTCCCCCTTGCTTCGTCTCTCGACCCTCGCGCTGATGATCGGCGCCAACCCGGCCGGCGCTTATGAGCTGTACGCCGATGACAGCAGTCATCTGAACGCCACGCTGGAAGCGGTATTCGGTGCCTTCCACAGCCAGCAGAACTACAGTCAATCCGGCCGCCTGGCCAAGGGCTCCTCGTCCTGGCGCGAGGGCTACGTGAAGTACGGCCTGAGCTTCGACAAAAGCTTCAGCGGCGCCGGCACCACCTACGGTGCGGCCAACCTGCTGAGTTCCGGCACCTGGGGCGACGGCGATGCCGCAGGTTTCAGCGACGGTTCGGAGCGCACCACCCAATTCGAAGACGCCTACCTCGGCTGGCGCTCGGGCAAGTTGTTTGAGGCCCTGGGCGAGAATGGCGTGGACCTGTCCTTCGGCCGCCAGAACATCGTGGTCGGCGACGGTTTCCTGATTGACGGCGACGCGCTGAACTTCGGCAAGGGCGTGGCCGATGGCGACCTCAATCGCGGCGGCGGCTACTACATCGCCGCCCGCAAGGCCTTCGACGAAACCGCCGTGTTGCGCCTGGGCGGCAAGGAAGGCTGGCGCAGCGACCTGATGTGGCTCAAGTCCGATAACCGTGCCCAGGCCAAGACCGAGATGTACGTCGCCACCCTCGAACACGTGGCCGCCGAAGGCACCGTGGGGCTGACGTACATCGATACCACCGACGTCGACAAGCAGTACGCCTCCCCCACGCAGCTGGAACGCGATGGCATGAAGACCTACAGCCTGCGGGCCACGGGCAATGCCGGGGTGACCAACCTGTTCCTGTCCGGCGAATACGCCTGGCAGGACAAGCCCCACACCGGCAACGAAGACGCCTGGTACCTGGAAGCTGGCTGGACCTTCTCCGACGTGACCTGGACGCCGTATGTGAGCTACCGCTACAGCCGCTTCTCGGAAGGCTTCGACCCGCTGTTCTACGGTTTCAGCCGTGGCTACGGCACCTGGTTCCAGGGTGAAGTGGCGGGCAACTACGCCGGGCCGTTCAACAACAACTCACGCATCCAGAACGTCACGTTCAAGGTTTCGCCCCTGCAGAACCTCAACGTCGGCGCGGTGTTGTTCGACTTCAAGACCATCGACCGCAACCTCGGCAACAACGACGGCCACGAGCTGGACCTGTACGCCGAATGGCACGTCAACGACCACCTGACGGTGATGCCGCTGATCGGCCTGTACCAGCCGGACAAGAGCGCCGAGCAAGGCGGCACGCAGCTGGGTAATCACGATAAAAACCTCTACAGCCAAGTGGTGTTCGCCACTAACTTCTAAGCCCGGCCGGGGCGGTGGCGCCGCCATCGCCCCGCCTGGCCAAGGCCTTCGCAATGCACACGAAATTCCTCACGATCCAGAGCAAGATCGCCCTGCTCGCCGGCCTCTGCCTGTTATTGGTGGTCGGCCTGCTGATGAGCCTGTCGCTGTACCAGACCCACCAGAGCAGCCAGCACGTGGCCCAGGCCAGCAGCGACATGCTCGCTGCCGCCGCCAAGGAACACATGCAGGCCCTGGGGCAAGTTCAGGCCATGCAGGTGCAACGCACCTTCATGCAAACCCATGAATACGGCCAGGGCTTGTCGCGTTATGTGCTGTACCTGCGGCAACTGCAACAACAGGGCAAACTGACCCGCCCAGAGTTGCGCCAGGAGCTGAATACCCAGCTGCGTCAGGCCCTGGTCGACAAGCCCGACCTGCTCGGGATTTACGTCATTTTCGAAGCCAATGCCCTGGACGGTGACGATGCCCACTTCGTCGACCAGGCCGCCGTCGGCAGCAACGAGGCCGGGCGCTTCGCCCAATACTGGGTGCAGGCCACCCCGGGTGAACTGACAGCGGTAGTCGGCGACGAAGCGCTGCTGGCCAATACCTCGCCCGGCCCCAGCGGCGCGCCGTACAACGCCTTCTACACCTGCGCCCGCGACACCGCCAGGGCCTGTGTGCTGGAGCCGTATTTCGACGAGGCTTCCGGCAGCCGCAAGCTGGTGACCAGCATTGCGTTCCCGCTGATGGAGCACGGCAAGGTGATCGCGGTGATTGGCCTGGACATCAACCTGGCGGCCTTGCAACAGGCCAGCCATACCAGCGCCGGGCAACTGTTCGACGGCCACGGGCAAGTCAGCATCGTCAGCCCCAAAGGCGTGATTTCCGCCTACAGCGAGGACGCCAGCCGCCTCGGGCAGCCGATCAGCGAAGTCATGCACGATGGCGCCCAGGTACTGGACGCGTTGCGCCAGGGGCAACCGCAAACCTTTGTCGATCAACAGCAAATCAAGCTACTCGAACCGCTGGCACCGATTGCCGGTGCCGCACCGTGGGGCGTTCTGGTGGGCGTGCCGCAGTCGGTGCTGCTGGCGCCGGTCACTGCGCTGCAACAGCAACTCGATGCCCAAGGGGTGAAAAGCACCGCCCTGGAACTGCTGCTGGGTGGCGGCTCGGCCCTGCTCGGCCTGCTATTGATCTGGTACGCCGCGCTGCGCATCACCCGGCCGCTGCAAACCCTGACCCGGGTGATGGAGGACATTTCCCGTGGCGAAGGCGACCTGACGCGGCGGCTGGAGGTGCAATCCCGGGACGAGATCGGCCAGTTGGCCAGCGCCTTCAACCGTTTTGTCGAACGTATCCACCAGTCGATCCGCGAAGTGTCTTCAGCGGGGCTCGGGGTCAACCAGGTGGTCAAGCGGGTGCTGCTGGCCTCGAATTCCTCGCTGAACAACTTCGATGAACAGGCGACCCGCACCAACAGTGTCGCGGCGGCGATCAACGAACTGGGCGCCGCCGCCCAGGAAATCGCCCGTAATGCCTCCGATGCGTCGCAGCAAGCCTCCGGCGCCCGGCAACAGGCTGAGGACGGGCGCCAGGTGGTGGAGCGCACGATTGCCGTGATGAATGAACTGTCGGGCAAGATCAGCGCCTCGTGCGTGCACATCGATGCGCTGAATCATAAGACGGTGAACATCGGGCAAATCCTGGAGGTGATCAAGGGCATCTCCCAGCAGACCAATCTGCTGGCACTGAACGCCGCCATTGAAGCGGCCCGGGCCGGTGAGGCCGGGCGCGGGTTTGCGGTGGTGGCCGATGAGGTGCGCAGCCTGGCCTATCGCACCCAGGAGTCGGCGCTGGAGATTCAGCAGATGATCGAAGAGTTGCAGGTGGGCGCACGGGAATCCGTCAGCACCATGACCGAGAGCCAGCAGCACAGCGAGGAAAGCGTGAGCATCGCCAACCTGGCGGGTACGCGGCTGGCCAGCGTGACGCAGAGGATTGGCGAGATTGATAACGTCAACCAGTCGGTGGCGGCGGCGACCGAGGAGCAGACGTCGGTGGTGGAAGCGCTGAATGTGGACATTACCGAGATCAATATGCTGAACCAGGCCGGGGTGGAAAACCTGCAGTCGACGCTGCAGGCCTGTACCGAGCTTGAGCGTGAAGCGGAACGCTTGAATCAGCTGGTGGGCAGCTTTCGCATCTGACCAACAACTGCCCCGCAGGCCCCATGTGGGAGCGGGCTTGCTCGCGAAGACAGAGTGTCAGCCACTGAATAGGTTTCTGATACACCGCCTTCGCGAGCAAGCCCGCTCCCACATTTGATCTCCTGAACCTTCAGCAATGGGCGCCAGCATGCTCAATCCGGTGAAACAGCCGGTTGAAGTACACCAGGCTGTCGCCCTGCCCCCGCACCCCAACCCGCGACAACTCCACGAACATCACCGAATGCGACCCTACCTCCTTGCACTCACTGATACGCCCTTCCAGCTGCACCAGCGCATCCCGCAGCACCGGCACCCCCGCCTCGCCTCCGTCCCACAGGTCCCAGGCAAACCGCTCCGCCATGGGCACCTGGGTCATCCCGGCAAAGTGCCGCGCCAGCTCTTCCTGCTCCCCGCACAGCACGTTCACGCACAGCTGCCCATTGGTACGGAACACATCATGGGTCGCACTCCCGCGGTTCACGCACACCAACACCGTGGGGGGCGAATCCGTCACCGAGCACACCGCACTCGCCGTGATCCCGCAACGCCCGCCCGGGCCGTTGGTGGTGATGATGTTCACCGCGGCCGGCAGTTGCGCCATGGCGTTGCGAAAGTCGATTTGCTGCTGGCTCAGGTCGGCCATGTCGGTGCCCCTTTACGGTCCGTGGGTGATGCCACAAGACTAAGACGCCCCGTGCGGCGCGACCATTCAGACGATCCCCATGCCGACTAGGTGGTTTCTTTATCGTCAGGGCCGTTCACACTGGGTATTCTGCTGGCAAGGCTCCACAGATGAGCCAATGTCCGCCGCAGCGTGCCCGCGTGCGAAAACAATAATTAGAAATTCTCGTGGCAGTCCCTGATGGAAATTCGCACACCGATTGTTTACATCGTTGATGACGACAAAGACCTGCGTACCTCGCTGGCCTGGCTGCTGGAGTCGGTCAGCGTAAAGGCCCAATGTTTCGCCGGGGCCGAAGAGTTCCTTGCGCACTACGACCCGCGCCAGCCCGCCTGCCTGGTGCTGGACGTGCGCATGCCGCAGACCAGCGGCTTCCAGTTGCAGGAGATCCTCAACCGGCGCGGCAGCACCTTGCCGACCATCTTCGTGTCGGCCCACGGCGACATACCGATGTCGGTCACCGCAATGAAAAACGGCGCGCTGGATTTCGTCGAGAAGCCCTACAACCCGCAACAGATGATCGACCGCATCCAGGCCGCGCTGAAGACCGCTGTACAGGCCCAGGCCGACCAGGAACAGCGCGAGCACCTGCAAGGCAAGCTGGCGCTGCTGACGAGCCGGGAGCGAGAAGTGTTGATGCTGGTGGTGGACGGCAAGGCGAGCAAGGTGATTGCCCGCGAGCTGAACATCAGCGTGAAGACCGTTGACGTGCACCGCACCAAGATCAAGGAAAAGATGGGCGTGACCAGCATCGCCATGCTGGTCCGCGAGGTGCTGTATCCCTAGGGCGCGATGATTGAATGTGGGAGCTGTCGAGCCTTGGCGAGGCTGCGATGGGATCGCTGCGGTGTACCTGTCAGACCGAGTGGCCTGCATCGCGGGCAAGCCCGGCTCCCACAGGAAAATGCATTCCAGGTTCGGGAGCGGCACGCATCAATGATGGCTATAGCGCTTGCGGTACTCGCCCGGTGACACGCCGAAGCGCGACTTGAACGCCGATGAGAAGTAGCTGGAGTCGGAGAAGCCCCAGGCATAACAGAGTGCCGACAGCTTCTGCTCCGCCGGCGAATGGCGCAGGGTTTCGGCGCAGAAATCCAGGCGTCGGTGCTTGATGTACTGCGCCACCACCAGCCCGCGCTTGGAAAACATCCGGTACAGCCCGCGCACCGACACTCCGACTTCCCGGGCGATCAGCTCCGGGCAGAGTTCTTCGGCGCCGATGTGCGCATCGATGTAGGCGATGGTCTTGCGAAACTGCCGTTCCTGGGTGTCCACACCGTTGTCCCGGGCGCTGATCCCCGGCAGCAGCAGGCTGACCAATGCATCCAGCACGGCTTCGCTTTCCTGCATGCCCAGGTCGTTTTGCTGGCGGGTGTCGAGCACCATCTGGCTGGCCATCAGCGCCAACGGCGTGCGCGCCGAGATCCGCGTCGCGCAGTTGACCGCCGTGAAGTGCGAACCGCGCTCCACCACCTGGCGCGGCAGGATCAGCGACAATTGCCGGGAGTTGTCGTGGTAGGTCATGTCACTGGGGCGGCAGGCGTCGATCAGGGCGATGTCACCGCAGCCCAGCTGCGCACGGTTGTCGCCCTGTTCCAGCTGCGCGCTGCCCTGCAACTGGAACACCGCGTAGTAGTGCCCTTCATTGCCCGTACTGACTTCCTTGCTGCTGCGATATAGATGCACCTGGGCCATATCGACCACGCTGAGCTTGATCGCGCCGCTGCGAAACTCGCTCAATTCCCCATAAAACCCCGCGCCCAGGGCCCTGGCATCGAAGCGTCCACAGGCCTGGTTAACCTGCTGTAACCAACGCTCGAACGATTCGTTACGTTGCACCGTTGAACTCATCATGACCGCAAGGCCTCACATTTTTTATTTTTTTGGTCCCAGCAATCTTACGGGTAGCGCCGATCAAATATCCAATACCAGACGAGCGGATACCGCCCGGGAAACACACGCACAAATCTGCCGGTTGGCGGCCTTCTCCTTGGTCGACAGGCAATTGTCACGGTGCTCGGGCACGCCTTCCAGCACCTCGACAATGCAGGTGCCGCAGAGGCCTTCGCGGCACTCGGTGTCGATGTCGCAACCGTGGGCCTGCAATACGTCCACCAGGCTGGTATTCGCCGGTACTTGCAGCACCACGCCGGAGCTGGCCAGCTCCACCTCGAAACCACCGCTGGGCCCGACATTCACCGCTGGGTCGGCCTGGAAGTGCTCCAGGTGGATCGCTTCCTCGGGACGGCTGCGGGCCGCCACTTCCACCACCTTGTGCATGAACGGCGCGGGGCCGCAGGTGTAGACGTGGGCAGCCGCGCCCGCCTGGTCCAGGCAGGCGCTCAAGGCCGCATCCAGCGCGCCCGGCTCGACGCCATAGTGAAACTGCACATGCTCGCCGAATGTATCGGCCAACAGCTGGGTAAACGCCGCGTACTGCGCCGAACGTGCAAAATAGTGCAGGCGCCACGGCTGGCCGCTGTCGGCCAGTCGATAGGCCATGCTCAACAGCGGCGTCACCCCGATACCGGCGGCAAACAGCGCATGGGCCGGCGCCTCCGGGTCGAGGCGGAACAGGTTGCGCGGCGCGCCCATCTCCAGCTCCATGCCCTCCTGCACCTGCTCATGCAGGGCCAGGGAGCCGCCACGGGATTGCGCCTCTTTCTTCACCGCCACCAGGTACGCGCGGCCATCGTGGGGCGGGCTGCACAGCGAATACTGGCGGGTGACGCCGGTTGGCCCGGTAAGGTCCACATGGGCCCCGGGCTCATAACTGTCGAGGGGCTGGCCGTCACTGCGCACGAGGCGAAAGGAACGGATATCCAGCGCTTCATCGACGATGCGTTCGATCTTCACCTTCATCATTGCAGCACCTGAATCCTGTTGTTTCGGTTGAACGCTAACCTGTGGCGAGGGAGCTTGCTCCCGCTGGACTGCGCAGCAGGCCCACTCTCTTCGGCGATGACTAGCGCATGAACAGCCCGCCGTTGATGTCCCAGCACGCGCCCGTGATCGAGGCGGCGTGGTCGGCGATCAACAGCAGCACGGTGTCGGCGATGGTGTGCGGGTCGCCGAGGGTGCCCGTCGGGATAATCTTGAGGATCTGCTCCAGGCGCTCCGGCGCCACGGTTTCGCGCACCACCGGCAAATCAAGCGGGCCTGGCGAAATGCTGTTGACCGTCACGCCCCGGGGCGCCAGTTCACGGGCGAAGACCTTGGTCAGCGTAGCCACGCCGCCCTTGGCCGCGGCGTAATGCGCGCCAGTGGCAGTGCCGCCGTTTTGCCCGGCGAGGGAGGCGATATTGACGATGCGCCCGAACCCTCGTTCGGCGAAATGCGCACCAAACACCTGGCAGGCCACGAACGTGCCCCGCAGGTTGATCGCCATCGATTCGTCGAACTCCTCGGGTGTGATGTCCATCAGCGCCGCAACTTTCGACACCCCGGCGTTGTTCACCAGGATATCGGTGCCGCCCCAGCGCTCGCTGAGCAGGTCCCGGGCGCGAATAAAATCGGCCTTGTTGCGCACATCCAGCTCGATGGCGACGGCGGTTTCGCCGCGGTTGTCGAGTTCAGAGGCCAGGCGCTGCACGCCGTCCAGGTGCACATCCGCCAGGCCCACGCGGTAGCCTGCGGCGTGCAGGCGCCGGGCGATGCATTCGCCGAGGCCACGGGAGGCGCCGGTTACAAGCGCGATTCGGTTCATCAGGATGTCCTCATCTCAACTGTGGGAGCGGGCTTGCTCGCGAATGCGGTGTGTCAGTCAATGCATGTGGCGACTGATCCACCGCATTCGCGAGCAAGCCCGCTCCCACATTGGTTTGTGTCGTTGTTTGAATCGTGCTTACAACAGAAAGCCGAGTGCACTCAGGCTGTCGGTGGAATTGATCAGCCGCACCACCTTGCGCTCCAGGGTCGCGACCCCGGCGCTGAACCGAATGCGGTAATTCAGGTCGGCCACGAACGGCGTGTGCACCCCGCGCTTGTAGGCATAGAGCAGCTGCGCACAGTTAACCTCCACCACCTCGCCCGCCGCTTCCACCAGGGTGAATCGCGACACACTGCGCACGGTTTTCGCCGCATCCACCGCCGACGGTGAATACCCCGCAGTCAGCCGTTCGATGCGCAGGTCACGCATGCGCGCATCGTCATAGGCATAGTTGAGGTTGGCTTCAAAATCTTCGGTGTCCGGGTCGATCGGCACGACGTAGCGCCCGCTCTCGCTCCACAACGCGGCCCATTGCACGTAGTCCTTGTGGTCCAGCAGTTCGGCTTCACGCCAGATGAATTCGATGGCCTGGGCCAGCGGTGCGGTAAAACCAGTCAGGGTGTTCATTGGCTCATCATCCTTTTCCACATGTCATAGGCCCCGCGCATGCCGCCTTCATCAGTGGCGTGGGATACCTTGTCGCCGTTGTCGGCCAGCACTTCGCGGTTCAGGCCACGGTTGACCAGGATCGGTGCGTCAACGCCGGCATACGAGCCGCGTTGCACCCGGTCCCAGGCTTCGGCGTCGTCGGGGCTGCCAAAGCCGAACGGGCCCTGGAAGTGTTCGTGGATGCGCAGGCGCTCGCGGTTGGCAACCTGTGGGCCGCCCTCCATGCCCAGGGCGACGTGGCGGATTTCGGTCTCGGTGACCGACACCGGGCGCAGCACCCGGAAGAACGACATCGACATGGCGACATTGGGAAACAGGTTGAGGTTGAACCCGGCGCCGTGCAGCGAGCGCACGATGCGTCGCACCTGGGCCGGCTCCATGGTTTTCGACAGTTCTTCGGTGACGTGGGCGAAACGCTCCTGCAACTGCTCGGTACCGTCGTCGTGGTCCAGGTCGACATGCTCGGGCACCATCACCATCACGCTGTGGCCATTGCCCAGGGAATGGGTGACGGCCTGCTCGTCGGTCATGAACGAGAGCATTTCCGAGGTCTCGGCGTCCACCGACGACATGAACGACTTGTGCACAATCGGGAAGTGGTAGCCGTCGGTGGTGTTTTCCAGCTGGATCTTCCAGTTGCCCTTGAAGCTGAACTTGTGTTCGCCCTGGGTCTTGATCGGGTAGCCGGCGCCCTGCTTCATGAACAGGTCCATCCAGTGTTTGGCGCCGCCGAGGAAGTCGGCCAACGGTTCGATATCGTCGTTGTAGCTGGCGAATACCATCCCGGCGTAGCTGTCCACCCGCAGGCTGGTCAGGGGTAACTCGGACTTTTCCAGGATGCCTTCGTAGCCGTCCGGGTAAGGCAGCGCCCGCAGCTTGCCGTCCAAACCATAGGACCAGCTGTGATACGGGCAGGTGAAGCCGCTGGCGTTGCCCTTGTGCTTCTCGCAAACCGTGGCGCCACGGTGGCGGCAGCGGTTTTCCAGCACGTTGATCGCGCCTTTCTTGTCGCGCACCACAATCACCGGGCGCCGGCCAATGGTCGCGGTCTTGAAGTCGCCGCTGTTGCGCACTTCGCTTTCATGGGCGACCCAGACCCAGGTGCGGTAGAAGATCTTTTCCAGTTCGGCCTCGAACAGCGCCGGGTCGTTGTACAGCGAGACGTCGACGCGATCGTGCTTGACCAACTCGTCGAGGCTTTTCGATTTGGCAATCAGCCGGTATTCATGGGTACTCATGGAGCCCTCCTCAAGGCGTTGTTCTTATTGGCGAGCCGTGATGCTCTGCTGCAGTTGTGCGCCGAGGGCACACACCCATTCGTCCTGGCCCTTACGGCCGACAATCTGTAGCCCGACCTTCAGCCCGCTGTCGGCCAGGGTCACCGGCACCGTCAACGCCGGGTGGCCGCTGAGGTTGAATGGCCGCACCAATGGCGTCATGCGGGCCACGGCCTGGCTGCCGTTGCGGGCTTCGGCCAGGGTCGGCGGCAGGTCTGGCATCGTCGGCAGCAGCAACACGGAGAATTCTTCGAGCGCGGCGTCCACCTGGTGGCTGAAGCGGGTGCGCACGACTTCGGCTGCGGCCAAATCAGCAGCGCTGGTGCGGCTGGCAGCCAACAAGCGTTGTTCGACATCCGCACCGATCAGGCCCTTGCCGGTGAGGTGACCGAAGGCTGCCCAGTTTTCGACGTTAATCACCGTAAGGCCGGCGCCGAACGCCGTGTCAAAGTCGTCCAGATGCAGACGCTGCTGACGCCAGCCGGCCGCGTCGACGGCAGCCATCAGGCTCGCCTTCAGCCATGGCTCACAGGCCACATCCAGAAAGCCCACCGGCACGCTGCCGGACGGCGCCGCCTGTGCCTGGAAACCCGGGCAAATCACCTGCATCGCGGCAATCAGGTCCTGCATGTTCGCGGCAAACGGCCCGACGCAATCGAGGCTGGATACCGCCGGTTGCGCGCCAATGCGGCTGACTCGGCCATAGGTCGGTTTCAACCCGGCAATCCCGCAGCACGCCGCCGGCACCCGCACCGAGCCGCCGGTGTCGGTACCAATGGCGATATCCGCCAAGCCCGCCGCAACCGCCGCGGCCGAACCGCTGGAGGAGCCGCCCGGCACGCGGTCTGGCGCCTGGGGATTGACGGGCGTACCGCTCCAGTCGTTGATGCCGGTGACGCCAAATGCCAGTTCATGCAGGCTGGTCTTGCCGACGATCTGCCAGCCGGCATCCAGGACCGCCTGCACCACGTGCGCATGCCGCGTCGCCGGCGGAGCATCGGCAAAGGCACGACTGCCCGAGCGGGTCGGATACCCGCCGATGTCGATGGAATCCTTGATGGCCACGCGTCGGCCGCTGCCACCGAGTAAAAATTCGCTGACGAAGGTACTCATGGGTTCACCCCCAACATGCTATTGAACAGGCGCTGCGTACGGAAATGCGCGATCAGCCAGGTGCCGTCGACACGGCGAAAATCGATGGTCAGCCGCGTGCCGAACAACTCGCTGCGCTGGTCGGCGTAGGTGGAAATCTGTTGCATGATCCACTGCCCTGCAGCCGCGCTGCCGTCTACCTGGATCGACTCACTGGTGAGGTAATGCAGGTTCAGCGCAAAGTGTTCCGACGGTGGCAGGTAGCTGCCGACAAACGCCGCCACCGCGTCGCGCCCCCGATGCTGGCCGAAGGTCTGCGCGGTACTTGTGCCAATGCCTTCCCACACCGCATCCACGGTGAACAGCTCGGCCAACTCGCGAACGTTGGTCGCCGCCCGGGGCACGTCGCACAGGTCCATGTAGCGCGCCATCAAGCGCCTTACCTGGCTCTCCCCTTCAAGGGTTTCAACACGCTGCAACAGGTCCATGGCTCACACCCTGGCCGCTTCGGGAATGGTCAGCGGGCGGCCGATCCGTGCTTCGACCTTGGCGTAGCGCCACAGGCTGTATTCACCCACCGGCGTGGTACGGAACAGGTTGCAGGCGTCGATCACCGACTGGTGGCAGTCGACGTCGGCCATGATGTAGACGGTCCACGGCGAGGTGGTCGACGGGCCGACCATCAAGCGGTCGTCATCCATCGCCCCCAGCACGTTGATGCCCGGCATGGCGCCGAGGTCGCCCATCATCTGGCTGAAGCCTTTCCACACGCTCAGGCCTTCGCCGGTAGGCAGGTCGAAAAAGTTCTGGGTGATGCCGATGCAGAAGACGACGCGCAGCGGTTCTTGAGTGGCTTGGGACATGGGTTGATCCTTGAAAGTCAGATGTAGCCAGGAAATGGAGGAACGCCGAGGAACACCGAGCCCGCGCCGTCGTACAGGCCTTCGCTGAGGAAGGCGTGCTGGGTCACCACCATGGCGTCGCGCAGGTAGCGTTGCAGCGGGTGGCGCAGGTAGATCGCGGTGGTGCCCGCCAGGCTGTAGGCGCTTTGCACCACGGCGGCGCCGGCCTGGGACACGTGAATGGCGGTCAGGCGCAACAGGCTGGTTTGCTCGGCCGTGACCGGGTTGCCGGCGAGGATCGAGTTCCACACTTGTTCGGTGGCGCCGTAGAAAAAACCCCGAGCGGCGCTCAGCCGCGCTTCGGCCTTGGCGATTTCGATGCGCACGTAGGCGCGGTCCGCCAGTTTCGGTGCGCCGGTGATGCCGCTGCCGCTGGCCATGGCGCTGATTTCATCGAGGGCCGCGCGGGCCAGGCCGAGGTTGACCACCGCCAGCACCTGGGCGGCGTAGGCAATCGAGGGATAACGAAACAGCGGCTCGTCGATGGTGGCGGCGCCGCCACGAATGAAGGTCCAGCGCTCGTCGATGTATTGGTCGGTAACTCGCAGGTCATGGCTGCCGGTGCCCTTGAGGCCGACCACGTCCCAGTTTTCGATGATTTCAACCTGGCCGGGCTTGAACACGGCAGTGCGTGGCTTGCCGCCCGCCGCACCGATGCCCACGCCCAGCAGGTCGGCGCCTTTGCAGCCGCTGGCAAACTTCCAGGTGCCGTTGACCTGCCAGCCGCCCTCGACGGTTTCCGCCGGCTGCAACGGGAACAGGCCACCGGCAAACACCAGGTCGGGGCTGTCGGCGTACAGTTCGGCGAGGGTTTCCTGGGGCAAGGCCGCAAGATACACCCCGGCGCTGCCGAAGCTGGCAACCCAGCCGGCAGAGCCATCGGCTTCGGATATGCGCTCGATCATCTGCAAGAACGTTGCGGGGGCCAGGGCATCGCCGCCGAAACAACGCGGCGTGGCCGCCCGGTAGATGCCCACCTGCTTGAAGCGTTCGATCATGTCCCGTGGCACGTGGGAGCCGGCGTCGAACTCGTCGCGGCGCTGGCGCACTTCATCGAGCACCTGCTGGAACAGCGCGGGCTGCACGTCGGGTAAAGCGTCTGGTTGCACGAGGGCCGAACGCAGCATGGGCTTTCTCCGTTGTAGTTGTTATGGACGCCGTGTCGGGCGTTGATAGGTCCAGTGTAAAAAGCCCGACCACCGTCAACTATTGGGGCGTGCAGCCCACCGGCTAAAGAAATCCCCTAGTGCGCCCCCGATTACTTCTGAGCGTGCCCCCGGATGCAAACCGGTATAACTTGCCACCGTAGTCGTCCCCTCCACCGCCAAGGGCTACGCGATGTACCTACCCAATAACAATGATTTCCACACCCTGATCGAAGCCATGCCGATCTGCACCATCCTTCACGATGCGCAGAGCAAGGACATCCTCTGGGCCAACACCGCGGCGCTGTCGGCGCTGGGGTTTACCCTGGAAGAACTGATCCCGCTCAAGGCCCCGGACATGACCCGGGACGCACCGAAGTACAAGCGCTCCATCGGCCTGCGTTGGCTTGAGCGCGCGGCCCGCAGTGGCCAGCGCACCATCGAGTGGTGTTATCGCTCCAAGGCCGGGGTGGAGATTCTTTCGGAAGCGGTCGCGACGCTGGTGCACCTGGACGGGCGCGACGTGCTGATGGTGCAGTTCCGTGATATTTCCCGGGAAGACAAGGTGAAGCGGGACCTGATCCGCGCCGAGGAAGCCCGGCGTGTCAGTGAACAGCAGCTTGAATACCTGGCCCGATACAACGCCATGGGCGAGATGGCGGTGGCGATTGCTCATGAGTTGAGCCAGCCACTGGCGGCCACGCGCAACTTTATCGAGGGGGTTTTGATTCGTCTGGGCGATACCCACAGTGCCGACCAGGGGGTGAACTGGGGGCTGCAAAGTGCCGTGCGGCAGGTCGAGCATGCGTCAACGATCATCAAGAGTGTGCGTGATTATGTGGTCAAGCTGGAGCAGAGCGCGGAGTGGGTGGACCTCAATGAGTTGCTGCAGGAAACCCGATATTTCATCAGCCTGCGGGCCGAGCCGAGTCAGGTGCGGCTGGAGATCGTCCCGAGCGCGCAACCGCTGATGGTGCAGTGCGAGAGGGTGCTGATTGGGCAGGTGATTCTGAACCTGGCGTTCAATGCCATTGAAGAGATGAGTGAGCTGCCCGTGGAGCGTCGGGTGCTGCGGTTGCATGCCTGCCGGGATGGAAACGTGGCGCGGTTGAGTGTCGAGGATTGTGGGCGCGGGATTCAGGCCGTGGCGCGGGAGAAAATCTTTGACGGGTTCTTTTCGTCGAAGGTGGGTGGTAACGGGATTGGGCTGGCGTTGTGCAAGAACATCATTGGTCGGCATCAGGGGGATATCTGGGCGCAGAATCTGGAGCCGTGTGGGGCGGTGTTCAGTTTTTCGTTGCCTTTGGTGGGGTCGTGAGATTGGGGCATTTGCGAAGCGGCTTTTCTGTAGGAGCCGGCTTGCCGGCGAAAAACGTGAGGTCGCCGCGTTTATTCAGGATGCCAACGTCATCGTTAACGACCATCGCCGGCAAGCCAGCGCCTACAGGGCTGTTCAAAAGTGAGCCGCTGNNATAACAAAAATAACGGATATACACCCTACCCCAAACCATTGGCACAGACACACAACCACTTGGCAGACACAACAATTCTTGCAATCGCCCCACAAGGCAGAATCCACTTGCAAGAATCTGCCAAAGCACCCGCGATTAGCAAAACACAATAATTCAGGGAGTGCCCCTAATGCGAAGCAACAGGATCAACGTACAGTCAGCGCTGGGTCTGGGCCTGCTTGTACTCGGCTTGAACAGCGCCCAGGCGGATTTACCGCCAGACACCATCGGCCAGACCACCCTGGCCTTTCCACCGGAAGCCCACCGCGCATTCGTGGTAGACGTCGAATTCGAAAGCTTCGTGGTCGGCCGCGTCACCGTGGTAGATCCCGACAAGAAGCGCGTCCTCGGCATGGTCCCCACCGGCTTCGCCGCGCCCTCGGCCCTGAGCCACGACCAGAAGACCCTGTACAGCGCCGACATCTACTATTCCCGCGGCACCCGGGGCGATCGCACCGATGTGCTCACCGCCTGGGACAGCTCCAGCCTGTCGCCCGCCTGGGAAGTGCTGATCCCGAACAAACGCGCCGAATCCCTGACCCAGCGCTATGGGCTGAAGACCAGCGGCGATGACCGCTTCGTCTACGTCTACAACTTCACACCCTCCACCTCGGTGACCGTGGTCGACACCCAGTCCCGCTCCGTCACCGCCGAAATCGCGATCCCGGGCTGCGTACTCAATTACCCGGTCGGCACTCGCCGCTTCGCCTCCCTGTGCGGTGACGGCAGCCTGCAAGTGGTGACGCTGAACGAGCAGGGCCAGGAAACCTCGCGCAACCGCACGCACTTCTTCGACCCCAACGCCGAGAAGCTCAACGAACGCGCGGTGAACGTGGGCGACACCTACTACTTCACCACCACCACCGGCACCATCCGCCCGGTAGATTTCTCCGGCGATGAGCCGAAAATCCTGCCGTCCTGGTCACTCACCACCGATGCGGAAAAGAAAACCGGCTGGGCCCCGGGTGGCTGGCAGTTGATGGCTGTGGCACCAAAGCTCAACCGCATGTACGTGCTGATGCACGACAACCACGAGCCGATGAAGTGGGAAGACCCGAGCACCATCATCTGGGCCTATGACCTCAAGACCATGAAGAAGATAGCCACCCTGGAAGCCCCGACCCCGGTCTGGAGCATGCAGGCCACCGGCGACGACAAGCCCCTGTTGCTGGGCGCCGACGTCGAAGGCGGCTTGCAGATCTTCGACCTCAAGACCAACAAACTCACCGGTAGCATGGCCAAGGTAGCGAAGACCGCAACCCAGATCATGAGCTACTAAAGAGGTTCGGCCATGCATATCGACCCGATCTTCATCATTGCCAGCGCCCTCGCCATCGCGGTGTTGCTGGCCAGTGCCGCGACCCACAAGTTGCGCGCACCGGCACGCTTCGCCCGGCAACTGGCCGATTACCAGTTGCTGCCAGAGGCAGTGACTCGCCCCGCCGCCCGGGTAATCCCGTTGCTGGAACTGGTGATTGCCTTTGCCCTGCTGGTGCCGGCCAGCCGTTCCTGGGCCGCCCTCGGCGCCGCCGGCCTGATTGCACTGTACGCCGCCGCCATTGGCATCAACCTGTGGCGCGGCCGCCGGGACATCGACTGCGGCTGCGCAGGCCCCGACCAGGCGCAGCCGTTGCGGCCGATCCTGCTATTGCGCAACGGCGCACTGGTGGCCGTGGCCCTGCTGGCCAGCGTGCTGCCGATTGCCCGTGACCTGGGTTTTTTCGACGGCTTCGTCACCGTCGCCGCCAGCGCCGTCGCGCTGCTGATTTACGCCGCAGCCGATGGCCTGCTGGCGAACTCCCCTCTTCTGCTCAAACTGATTGGTAGGTGATCAATGGAAGGCCTTATTGTTTCCAACGTACTGCTGTGGGTACTGCTGCTGGCGCTGGCGTTTGCCGTGATGGGCCTGGTGCGCCAGATTGGTGTGCTGCACGGGCGCATCGCCCCGGCCGGCGCACTGATGGTCGACAAGGGCGTGGCGGTGAATGAGCCGGCCCCGCAAGTCACCGCTTCCGACCGTAAAGGCCGCCCGGTGAACTTCGGCTATGCCGGTGAGAAGAACCAGTTGCTGTTCTTCCTCTCGCCCACCTGCCCGATCTGCAAATCCCTGTTGCCGGCGATCAAGTCCATCGCCAGGGAACAGGCTGACCGACTCGATGTGGTGTTTATCAGCGACGGCGACATGGAAGCCCAGCACGCGCTGATCACCGAACACAAGCTGGACGACGTCACCTACGTGGTCGGCCCGGAAGTCGGCATGACCTACCAGATCGGCAAGCTGCCGTATGCCGCGCTGATCGACAAGAGCGGCACCTTGCGCGCCAAGGGCCTGGTCAATTCCCGCGAGCACCTGGACAGCCTGTTCGAAGTCGAACACCTGAAAAGCGCGACGCTGCAGGAATACCTCAACAGCCAGCCGCAGCCCCACGACCACAGCCACGGCCATAGCCATAGCCATAGCCACTGATTAAGGCAGGGAGACTCTCATGAAATTGCTGGATCTGTTATTCGAGCGCTCGACCCGTCGCCTGGCCGACACCACGTCGCGACGCAAACTGTTGGCCCGTATGGGTTCGCTGATGGTCGCAGGCGCCGCGTTGCCCCTGCTGCTGCCCCTGGACCGCACCAGCAAGGCGCTGGCTGCCGATAACCCGAAAGCCGGTGACCCGGGCGACCCGAACAGTTGCGACTACTGGCGCTACTGCTCCATCGACGGTTTCCTGTGCAGTTGCTGTGGCGGCTCGGTGACCTCCTGCCCACCGGGCACCGAGGCGTCCCAGGTGACCTGGATCGGCACCTGCCGCAACCCGGCGGATGGCAAGGACTACATCATTTCCTATAACGACTGCTGCGGTAAGCAAAGCTGCGCCCAGTGCGCGTGCACGCGTAACGACAGCGAGGAACCGGCATACCGGCCGTTCAACAACAACGATGTGAACTGGTGCCTGGCGGCCAAATCCCACATCTACCACTGCACGGTCTCGATCATTCGCGGCGTCGCGGTTTAACTCACCCTTGTGGCGAGGGAGCTTGCTCCCGTTGGAGTGCGAAGCGCTCCCAAAGATCTTGGGGCCGCAGCACAGCCCAACGGGAGCAAGCGCCCTCGCCACAGGTCAGTGCAAGAGGCTTGTCATGCGTACGTTGTTTTTGCTGAGCTTGATGTGTGTCTTCGCCACCCCGCTCGCCCAGGCTCGGGCCATTCCCAATCCAAACCAGAAGCACGCACCGGGCAATGAGTCGCCGCAAACGCCGATCGCCCAGGCCGGGTACAGCGTGGCGACCAACTATCAGCTGCAGTGTGCCGGCTGCCATCTGGGCAGCGGCATGGGCTCGGCGGCCAACGACACACCGAGGATGACCGGGTTTGTCGGCAACTTTCTGAAGGTGCCAGGCGGGCGGGAGTTTTTGGTACGGGTGCCGGGGATGTCGCAGTCGGCGCTGAACGATGGGCAACTGGCGGATTTGCTGAACTGGCTGATGCGCCCGGACGGGATGGCGGGCAAGAGTACGCCGGTGGATTACAAGCCCTATAGCGCCGAGGAAGTCACCGAATTGCGGCACAAAGCGATGCTCAATCTGCCGGGCACAAGGGCGGGTTTGATCAAGGAAATGCGGGCGCAAGGGATTGCGATTGAAGATGGAATGCCCAACTGAACGAAACGCGATCCAAATGTGGGAGCGGGCTTGCTCGCGAATGCGGTGTGTCAGTCACCCAATGCATCAACTGAAACACCGCATTCGCGAGCAAGCCCGCTCCCACATTTTTGATCGGCGTATCCCCTGATCAGGCGTGTTGTTTGCGGTACTCACCCGGCGCAATGCCGAACCGTGACTTGAACGCCGTCGAAAAATAACTCGAATCCGAAAACCCCCACGAGTACCCCAGCACCGAAAGCTTTTCCTCCACCCTGGATTGGCGCAGGGATTCAGCACACAAATCCAGCCGTCGGTTCTTGATGTACCGCGCCACCACCAGGCCCTTGCGGGCAAAGATCCGGTACAGCCCGCGCACCGACATCCCCACCTCCCGCGCCAGCCACTCGGGGCACAGCTCTTCGGAGCGAATGTGCTGGTCAATACACTCCAGCGTCTTGCGGAACACTCGCTCATGGGCGTCGCTGCCCTCGCCCGCCTGGCTGATCGCCGGGCGCAGCAGGTTGATGATCGCCTCCAGCGTCGCCTCGCTTTCCTGCAAGGTCAGGTTGTCTTGCCGGGTGGCCTCCAGAATCAGCTGCCGGGACAGCATCGCCATCGGCGACGCCGCCTCGATCCGGTGCCCGCATTTGACCGGGTTGAAACGCAAGGTCTGCTCCACCAGGTACGACGGCAGGATCAACGACAACTGCCGCGAATTCTCGCTGTAGGTGAAGTCGCTGGGGTGCGCCGCATCGATCAGGGTAATGTCGCCGGCGCGCAACAGCGCCTTGCTGTCACCCTGGGCCATGCCGGCCGTGCCGTCGAGCTGGAACACGGCAAAGTACTTGCCGCCCTCGCCCGCCGCGATTTGGCTGGGGGTACGAAACAAGCGAGCCTGGCAGGCGTCGACAAAGCTGAGTTTCAGCGCGCCGCTCTGGTACTCGCGGATCTGCCCGGAAAAACCATCCCCCAGGATCTGCCCATCGAATGCGCCACAGATCTGATTGATCTGATGGATCCATTGGTCGAACCCATCACAGCGCTGTGCAATTGAAGACATCATGTTCAGGCCTCACGCAGGCTTATTTTTATTCTCTACGCCACATTACTCCACCCGTTCTCCTGAACAGCGTCGCTCCTTACTTCAGGCCTCCGAACCGCCGGTAAAAGCTTTCGCCAACGTCCGGCAACGGGCCGTCGGCAGTTTCCAGCGCGCTGTTCAGCCATTCCTCGGCTTTGGCGTAGATCAACCGGTAAATATTGCGGCACAACTGGCGGGCGGCGCGGCCTTCCCAATCGCCGGGGAGCAATTCATCGGGCAATTGCGGGTCGCGCAGCAGCAGTTTGCGGTACTCATGAATAAGCAGGACCCGTGCCAGGAAACAATCCGCAGGCTGTAGCTGTTCCTGCTCGCGAAGCGCTTGCCAGAGCGGTCGGAACAGTTGGATGAACTCGCTGTAATGGGCCGCCAGCTCCTCGATGTTCCAGCTCTCGCGCACCTGCACCCGAAGGGCCTTGGAGGCCAGTACATCCTGGGCGGTGGTTTCGAAGACGATGGTGTCTTCCTGGGCGCCGAGGTCGAGCAAGGTGGCGTTGACGTCGGCGCGGTCGCTGCGTGGGCAGGCCAGCACGGTCGGGGCAATCGCACCAAAACCTTGCCACTCCAGCTCTTCACGCACTTGTTTGCGCTTGTCCTGGGTCAACTGCGTGAGCATCACCAGGCACCATGAACCATCCCATGCCGGCACGCTGGAGCTGTAGACCCGCTTGAAGGCCTTGTCGAAACGCCGACGCCCGGCACCGGTCAGGCTGTAGTAGCTGCGGCGCCCGACTTTTTCGGCGGTCAGCCAGCCTTCCTTGGTCAGGCGAAAGATCGAGGTGCGGATCAGCCGTTCATTGATGCCGATGGGTTCGAGCAACTGGATCAGGCTGCCCAGCCACACCGTCCCGCCGTGGGGTTCGATGGCGTCCCCGTACAAGGTGATGATCAAGGAACTGGCGCGAATCGGCGTCTGCTCCTGGAAGCGGGTAATCAGTTGGTTCAGGGGTGTCAGTGACGACATGGGCGTACCGAGGCAAAAAGAGAAAATATACCGTTTTTAGCGGCGTCGGGATGCAGGCGATTCATCTGCCCTTGGGCCGCAGGCCGCTGTCGCTGATGCGTGGGCGATCAGCTTCCGGTGCGCTCAGGGGTGCGCATTCCTGCATCTGCTCCAGGCAACGCTGAGCCAGGTGCTGGTATTCACGGGTGCCGGTTTGTTTCCAGTGCACCTCTTCATCACTGAGGCTGCGCTTGACGCTGGCCGGCGCGCCCATCACCAACGACTGCTCAGGGCACTCGAAACCGGCTTTGACGAACGCCGCCGCCGAGACGAATGAGCGAGCGCCGATACGGGCGTTGTCCATCACCACCGCATTCATGCCCACCAGCGCATCGGTGCCGATCCGGCAACCGTGCAGCACGGCGCCGTGGCCGATATGGCCGTTGCGCTCGACCACCGTATCGCTGTCCGGGAAGCCGTGCATCACACAGGTGTCCTGCAGGTTGGCGCCTTCTTCGAGGACGATGCGCCCGAAGTCGCCGCGCAAACTCGCCAGCGGCCCTACATAGCAATGGGGGCCGATGATCACGTCGCCGATCAGTACCGCCGAGGGATGGACGTAGGCCGTGGGGTCGACCACCGGGGTCAGGCCGTCGAGGCTGTAGCAAGTCATGGGGATTCCTTTTATGGCGTATTCGCAAAGCGATGCCGATCTTGGCTTATTTTGTATCACATCATTTTTACAAGCACAAAGCTGAAAAAGCGTATCGCTTGAATCAGGTGTCGCCGTGGCTTGATACGGTGCCGCTGATAATCGACGTAAATCCAATAAAATAGGGGATTTATCAGGTATTTACCGACCAGCACAGCGAGCAGTTCATTTTCATCAAACTCAAAACAAGACACACCAAATCAATTTTATCATTGCATTTATGTATCACGTTAAAGCTATACTCCGGCAAAACCGGCTGACCACGCCGATCCAATAATGAGCCGGCTGACCGCCGAGCGTGCACCGTGAGGGCCTCACGACCATGAACTTCGAACACATCCTGTTTTCCATCGAGGCCGGCGTCGCCCTGCTCAGCCTCAATCGCCCCGACCAGCTCAACAGCTTCAACACGCAGATGCACGGCGAAGTCCAGCAGGCGTTGAAGCAAGTCCAGGAAAACCCCGACGTGCGCGTGCTGCTGCTGACCGGTGAAGGCCGCGGCTTTTGCGCCGGGCAAGACCTCAGCGATCGCAACGTGGCACCCGGCAGCGCGGTGCCGGACCTGGGCGAATCCATCGAGAAGTTCTACAACCCGCTGATCCGCCAACTGCGCGACCTGCCTTTGCCGGTGATCTGCGCGGTCAACGGCGTGGCGGCCGGTGCCGGCGCGAACATCCCGCTGGCCTGCGACCTGGTGCTGGCAGCACGCTCGGCGAACTTCATCCAAGCCTTCTGCAAGATCGGCCTGATCCCCGATTCCGGCGGCACCTGGACCCTGCCGCGCCTGGTGGGCATGGCCCGCGCCAAGGCGCTGGCCCTGCTGGGCAACCGCCTGAGCGCCGAGCAGGCCGAGCAATGGGGCCTGATCTACCGCTGCGTGGACGACGCCGAATTGCGCAACGAAGCCCTGACCCTGGCCCGCCACCTGGCCACGCAACCGACCTACGGCCTGGCGCTGATCAAGCGCAGCCTGAACGCCAGCCTGAGCAACAGCTTTGACCAACAGCTGGAGCTGGAGCGCGACCTGCAACGCCTGGCCGGGCGCAGCGAGGATTACCGCGAAGGCGTCGCCGCCTTCATGGAAAAACGCAGCCCAAGCTTCAAGGGCCGCTGAAAGGAGCGCACCACATGACCAACCATGAAGCCATGAACCTGGCCAACCAGTGCGCCCAGGCCATGTTCAGCCGCGATGCCGCCAGCCAGGGCATGGGCATGCGCCTGCTCTCGGTGGCGCCGGGTTGCGCACGACTGGGCATGAGCGTGCGCGCCGACATGATCCAGGGCCACGGCACCTGCCACGGCGGCTACCTGTTTGCGCTGGCGGACTCGGCATTCGCCCTGGCCTGCAACAGCTACAACGACGCCACCGTGGCGCTCGGCTGCAGCATCGACTACATCGCCCCGGCCCACCTGGGCGACACCTTGAGTGCCGATTGCCGCGAGCAAAGCCGCTCGGGTCGCACCGGCAACTACGACGTCCGTATCGAAAACCAACTGGGCCAGCTGATTGCGCTGTTCCATGGCAAATCCTACAAAGTGCGCGGCACGGTGCTGGCGCAGGAGAATCCGAATGAATGACGCCTTGATCATCGACGCAGTCCGTACCCCGATCGGCCGCTACGCCGGCGCCTTGAGCAGCGTGCGCGCCGACGACCTCGGAGCGGTGCCGCTGCGCGAACTGCTGCGCCGCCACCCGCAAGTGGACTGGAGCAGCGTCGACGATGTGATCTACGGCTGCGCCAACCAGGCCGGCGAAGACAACCGCAACGTGGCGCGCATGTCGGCGCTGCTGGCCGGGCTGCCGGTGAGCGTGCCGGGCACCACCCTCAACCGTTTGTGCGGCTCGGGGCTGGACGCCATCGGCAGCGCAGCCCGGGCGATTCGCTGTGGCGAGGCCGGCTTGATGCTGGTGGGCGGCGTGGAATCGATGTCCCGGGCACCGCTGGTAATGGGCAAGGCCGAACAGGCGTTTTCCCGCGATGCGCAGCTATACGACACCACCATTGGCTGGCGCTTCGTCAACCCGCTGATGAAAAAGGCCTACGGGATCGACTCGATGCCGGAGACCGCTGAAAACGTCGCCGAGCAGTTCAATATCTCCCGCGCCGACCAGGACGCGTTTGCCCTGCGCAGCCAGCAACGTGCAGCCGCCGCCCAGGCCAGCGGGCGCCTGGCCAGGGAAATCGTCGCGGTGGAAATCCCCCAGCGCAAAGGCCCGGCCAAGGTGGTGGAACACGACGAACACCCCCGCGGCGACACCACCCTTGAACAACTGCAGAAACTCGGCACGCCATTCCGCGAGGGTGGCAGCATCACTGCCGGCAATGCATCCGGGGTCAACGACGGCGCCTGCGCCCTGCTGCTGGCCAGCGCGGAAGTTGCCAAGCGTCACGGCCTGGTCGCCCGCGGCCGGGTGGTGGCGATGGCCACCGCCGGCGTGGAACCGCGCATCATGGGCATCGGCCCGGTGCCGGCGACCCGCAAGGTGCTGGAACTGGCCAACCTGAGCCTGGCGGACATGGACGTGATCGAGCTCAACGAAGCCTTCGCCGCCCAGGGCCTGGCGGTGCTGCGCGAGCTGGGCCTGGGGGACAACGACCCACGGGTGAACCCCAACGGCGGCGCCATCGCCCTCGGCCATCCACTGGGGATGAGCGGCGCACGGCTGGTAACTACCGCCCTGCATGAATTGGAGGAACGTGGCGGCCGCTACGCCCTGTGCACCATGTGCATCGGCGTGGGCCAGGGCATCGCGCTGATCATCGAGCGCCTGTCCGACTAAAGATTCGCGATTCCCGGGGAGCCTAGCGGTATCCTTGGGGCATGCACTCAAAGCCCGCGGTGTGCGGTGGGCTGATACACAAAAATAATTCGAGTGAACTCATGAACATGCCTATTCCAAACGCCGTGCTTAACCCTGTGCTGGACCCGCTGGAAACCGCCAGCGTCGACGAACTGCGCGCCCATCAACTGGAGCGCCTGCGCTGGAGCCTGCGCCACGCCTACCAGAATGTGCCGCTGTACCGTCAGCGCTTCGACGCGCTGGGGGTGCACCCGGATGACATCAAGTCCCTGGACGACCTGGCCAGGTTCCCGTTCACCACCAAGGGCGACCTGCGGGACAGTTACCCCTACGGCATGTTTGCCGTGCCGATGAACGAGGTGGTGCGCCTGCATGCGTCCAGCGGCACCACCGGCAAGCCGACGGTAGTGGGTTACACCCAGAACGACATCGACACCTGGGCCAATGTGGTAGCCCGCTCGATCCGCGCGGCCGGTGGGCGGCGTGGCGACAAGGTGCATATTTCCTATGGCTACGGGCTGTTCACCGGCGGCCTTGGTGCCCACTACGGCGCGGAACGCCTGGGTTGTACGGTGATTCCGATGTCCGGCGGGCAGACGGAAAAACAGGTGCAACTGATCAAGGATTTCCAGCCGGACATCATCATGGTCACGCCCTCGTACATGCTGAACATTGCCGATGAAATCGAGCGCCAGGGCATCGATCCACAGAAGCTGGCGTTGCGACTGGGGATCTTTGGGGCCGAGCCGTGGACTGCCGAGCTGCGCAGTGCAATCGAGGCGCGACTGGGGATTACGGCGCTGGATATTTATGGGCTGTCGGAAATCATGGGGCCCGGGGTGGCCATGGAGTGTGCGGAAACCAAGGATGGCCCGACCATTTGGGAGGATCACTTCTACCCGGAGATCATCGACCCGGTGACGGGTGAGGTGCTGCCGGACGGGCAGATGGGAGAACTGGTGTTTACCTCCTTGAGCAAGGAGGCGCTGCCGATGATTCGCTACCGCACCCGGGATTTGACGCGGTTGCTGCCGGGGACTGCGCGGCCGATGCGGCGGATCGACAAGATCACCGGGCGCAGTGATGACATGCTGATCATTCGCGGGGTTAATGTGTTTCCCACGCAGATCGAGGAGCAGGTGCTTAAAATAAAACAGCTTTCAGAGTGTTATGAGATACATCTGTATCGTAATGGCAACCTGGACAGTGTGGATGTGCATGTGGAGCTGAAGGCTGAGCATCAGCACCTCAATGATGAACAACAGAAAGCCGTTTCCAGCGAACTGAGCAGGCACATCAAGACGTATATCGGGATCAGCTCGCGCATCGTTTTGCAGCCGCTGCATTCGATCAAGCGGTCTGAGGGCAAGGCTTGCCATGTGATGGATCGTCGCCCTAAGGCATGACTGCTGCACCTTTTTGGCCCCGCATTTGCGGGGCTTTTTTTTGCTCGTTTTTTGGGGCGGGGGTAGAGCACCAGCAAAATCAAAGGCGCACACGGTTCAAATGNNTCGTTAACGATGACGCGGGCATCCTGATTCAACGCGGCGCACTCAGGTTCTTCGCGAGCAAGCCCGCTCCCACATAAAGCGGCCCTGTTTTTTGCCTACTGGCCCTGCTTACCACGATGACCGGGAACCCTATGCCGCCGTTACCGTAGCGACAGATATCTGCTCCCTTCCCGCAAAGCGATACAAAATCGAATAACGACACCATATTTTGTGTTTGATATTAATTTCCGTATCGCTTATAAAGTCCTCCATGCCTACGACAAAACACAAGGCGGGAGACCCCCCATGTACGCACAGCTTGTAGAAACCGGAGTAAAGCGCATCAAGGACCTCTCCGAGATGTCCGACCAGGAACGCGCCTTCCAGGAAAAAATCGACGCCGAAATCAAGATCGAAGCCAAGAACTGGATGCCCGACGCCTACCGTCAAACCCTGATCCGCCAGATCTCCCAACACGCCCACTCGGAAATCGTCGGCATGCTGCCCGAGGGCAACTGGGTCACCCGCGCCCCCACCCTCAAACGCAAGCTGCAACTGATGGCCAAGATCCAGGACGAAGCCGGCCACGGCCTGTACCTCTACAGCGCCATGGAAACCCTGGGCGCCGACCGCGACGAAGAAATCGCCAAGCTCCACAGCGGCAAGGCCAAGTACTCCAGCATCTTCAACTACCCCACCCTGAACTGGGCCGACATGGGCGCAGTAGGCTGGCTGGTAGACGGCGCCGCCATCGTCAACCAGGTGGTACTGCAGCGCACCTCCTACGGCCCCTACTCCCGGGCCATGGTGCGCATCTGCAAGGAAGAAAGCTTTCACCAGCGCCAGGGCTACGAACTGCTGCTGACCATGATGCGCCAGGGCACCCAGGCGCAAAAAGACATGGTCCAGGACGCAATCAACCGCCTCTGGTGGCCATCGCTGATGATGTTCGGCCCCAGCGACGAACACTCCCCCAACAGCGCCCAGTCCATGGCCTGGAAAATCAAGCGCCAGAGCAACGACGAACTGCGCCAGCGCTTCATCGACCAGACCATCCCGCAGCTGGAGCTGCTGGGCTGCACCTGCCCCGACCCGGACCTGAAGTGGAACGCCGAACGCGGCCATTACGATTTCGGCGAGATCCAGTGGAGCGAGTTCTACGAAGTGCTCAAGGGCAACGGCCCGTGCAACCAGGAACGCGTCGCCACCCGCCGCAAGGCGATTGAAGACGGTGCCTGGGTACGCGAAGCCGCCGTCGCCCACGCCCGTAAAAAACAGAACAAGAACGCCGCCTGATCGGCCACCTGATGTGGAGTCACCGTTATGTCTGAATGGACCCTGTTTGAAGTCTTCGTGCGCAGCAAGCACGGCCTGAATCACAAGCATGTGGGCAGCGTGCATGCCGCCGACACCACCATGGCCATCGAGAATGCCCGGGAGCTGTACACCCGCCGCAGTGAAGGCGTGAGCCTGTGGGTAGTGCCTTCCGCGCTGATCACCGCCTCGTCGCCGGACGAGAAAGACCCGCTGTTCGACCCGGCCGATGACAAGGTCTACCGCCACGCCAGCTTCTACGAGTTGCCGGCCGAAGTCGGGCATATGTGAGGTCGACCATGAACCCTGAAACCGATCTGATCGAATACCTGCTGCGCCTCGGCGACAGCGCCCTGATCCAGGGCCAGCGCCTGTGCCAGTGGTGCGGCCATGCGCCGGCGCTGGAAGAAGAACTGGCGCTGATGAACGTCGGCCTCGACCTGGTAGGCCAGGCGCGCAACTGGCTGGAATACGCCGCCGAGCTGCTGGACGACGGGCGCGACGCCGATCACCTGGCCTTCCGCCGGGATGAGCGGGCCTATCGCAACCTGCTGCTGGTGGAACAACCCAACGGCGACTACGCGGTGACCATCCTCAAGCAATTCCTGTATGACGCCTGGCACTTGCCGGTGTTGAGCGGCCTGGCCCAATCCAGCGACGAACGCATCGCCGGCATCGCGGCCAAGGCGGTGAAGGAAGTCACCTATCACTTGCGCCGCTCCGGCGAGTGGGTGGAGCGCCTCGGGGACGGCACCGAGGAAAGCCATAAACGCATGCTCGCGGCGATCCCCGAGCTGTGGCGGTTCACCGTGGAACTGACCGGCGCCGACGACAGTGAACAGCGCCTGCACGCCGCCGGCATTACGCCGGACGCCGCTCAGGTTGCCGCAGCGTGGCAGACCCAGGTCAGCGAAATCTTTACCAGCGCCACCCTGCCCCTGCCGCCTGCTGCGAGCTATTTCTACCTGGATGCACGCCGCGGTTTGCACAGCGAGCACCTGGGAATTTTGTTGGCGGAAATGCAGTTTTTGCCCCGAGCGTACCCCGATGCAACCTGGTGAACTGATCGCCAGCGACCAGGGCGCACGCCCGGCGCAACCCACCGACCTGGCTGCCGCGTGGGCCACCCTGGCGCAGGTCATGGACCCGGAAGTGCCGGTGGTGAGCGTGGTCGACCTGGGCATAGTGCGCGACCTGGACTGGCAGGCCGGCCACTTGCATGTGGTGGTCACGCCGACCTACTCCGGCTGCCCCGCCACCGAAGTGATCGAGGGCGACATCCGCGATGCATTGGAGCTGGCAGGTTTCCGCGCGCCGCAACTGGAACGCAAGCTGACCCCGGCCTGGACCACCGACTGGATCACCAGCAGCGGCCGCGAACGCCTGCGGGCCTACGGCATCGCACCGCCCCAAGGCAGTAGCAGCAAACGCAGCCTGCTGGGAGAAAGCCCGGTGATTGCCTGCCCGCAATGCGGCAGCACCCACACCGAAGTGCTCAGCGAATTCGGCTCCACCGCCTGCAAGGCGCTGTACCGCTGCCGCGATTGCCTGGAACCGTTCGACTATTTCAAGTGCATCTGAGGGGCCAGCGGCCCGCTTGGTTGGAGAACAACAATGAGCAAATTTCACAGCCTGACCATCAAGGATGTGCGCAACGAGACCCGTGACGCGGTGTCCATCGCCTTCGAGATTCCGCAGCACCTGCAAGACAGCTTCCACTTCACCCAGGGCCAGCACCTGGTGATGCGCACCCAGCTGGATGGCGAGGAAGTGCGCCGTTCCTATTCGATCTGCACCGGGGTCAATGACGGTGAACTGCGCATCGCCATCAAGCGCGTGGCCGGTGGACGGTTCTCCGCCTTTGCCAATGAGCAGCTCAAGGCCGGGCACAGCCTGGAAGTGATGCCGCCCGCCGGGCATTTTCATGTGGACCTTGATCCGGCTCGCCACGGCCATTACCTGGCAGTGGCGGCCGGCAGCGGTATCACGCCGATCCTGTCGATCATCAAGACCACCCTGCAAACCGAGCCCCACAGCCGCGTGACGCTGCTGTACGGCAACCGTTCCAGCTCCGGCGCGCTGTTTCGCGAACAGCTCGAAGACCTGAAGAACCGCTACCTGCAGCGCCTGAACCTGATCTTCGTGTTCAGCCGCGAGCAGCAGGATGTCGACCTCTACAACGGCCGCATCAATGCCGAGAAGTGCGAGCAACTGTTCTCCCGCTGGCTCGACGTAAAAGCCCTCGACGCGGCCTTTATCTGCGGTCCGCAGGAGATGACCGAGACCGTGCGCGACAGCCTCAAGGCCAAGGGCATGGCGCCGGAGCGCATCCATTTCGAACTGTTCGCCGCCGCCGGCAGCCAGCACAAGCGCGAGGCCCGCGAAGCGGCGCGGCAAGTGGATGCGGCGGTCAGCCAGATCACGGTGATCAGCGATGGCCGCGCCCTCGCCTTCGACCTGCCCCGCAACACTCAGAGCATCCTCGACGCGGGCAATGCCCAGGGCGCCGAGCTGCCGTATTCGTGCAAGGCCGGCGTGTGCTCCACCTGCAAATGCAAAGTCATCGAAGGCGAAGTGGAGATGGACAGCAACCACGCCCTCGAAGACTACGAAGTGGCCGCCGGCTATGTGCTGTCGTGCCAGGCATTCCCGGTCAGCGACAAGGTGGTACTGGATTTCGATCAGCTTTAAGGACACACCGCTCCCCTGTAGGAGCGAGCTTGCTCGCGAAGATCGTTAACGATGACGCGGGTAGCCTGAATCAACGCGGCGCCCTCAGGTTTTTCGCGAGCAAGCTCGCTCCTACAGGACGCAGGTTTAACCACAACAACAATAAAAAGGAGCACACCACCATGACCCCCGACGATATCGAGCGCATCCGTCGACATCCCGATTTCATCCAGTTGGTACGCCGCAAACAGAACCTGTACTGGTCGCTGTCGCTGATCATGCTGGTGATCTATTTCGGGTTTGTGCTGTTGGTGGCGTTCTCCCCGGCTACCCTCGGGCAGTCGTTGAGCGGCGGCGTGACCACCGTGGGCATGCTGGTGGGTGTGGTGATTGTGCTGCTGGCGTTCGCGCTGACCGGCTTTTATGTGTACCGCGCCAACCACGTGATCGACCCGCTGAACGACAAGCTCAAGCAGGAGTGCACAGCATGAGCCGGCTGGTAGCGTGGTTTCTCCTGCCGCTGGCATTGGCCACGGACCTTGCAGTCGCCGCCGACGGCGCATCCCGGCCACTGAACTGGAACGCCATCGGCATGTTCCTGGTGTTCGTGCTGTTCACCCTCGGCGTGACTCGCTGGGCCGCCCTGCGCACCCGTTCTGCCAGCGACTTCTACACCGCCGGCGGCGGCATGAGCGGCTTCCAGAATGGCCTGGCGATTGCCGGCGACATGATCTCGGCGGCGTCATTCCTCGGCATCTCGGCGATGATGTTCCTCAACGGTTATGACGGCCTGCTCTACGCCCTGGGCGTGTTGGCCGGCTGGCCGATCATCCTGTTCCTGATCGCCGAGCGCCTGCGCAACCTGGGCAAGTACACGTTTGCCGATGTGGTGTCCTACCGCCTGGAGCAGACCCCGGTGCGCCTGACCTCGGCCTTCGGCACCCTGACCGTGGCGCTGATGTACCTGGTGGCGCAGATGGTGGGCGCCGGCAAGCTGATCGAGCTGCTGTTCGGCATCGACTACCTGTACGCGGTGATGCTGGTGGGCGTGCTGATGGTGTTCTACGTGACCTTCGGCGGCATGCTCGCCACCACCTGGGTGCAGATCATCAAGGCGGTGATGTTGCTGTTCGGCACCACCTTCATGGCATTCATGGTGCTCAAGCACTTTGGTTTCAGCACCGAGGCGATGTTCGCCGGGGCCACCGCCGTGCACGCCAAGGGCAGCGCGATCATGGCGCCGGGCGGCTTGCTGTCGAACCCGATCGATGCGATTTCCCTGGGGCTGGGCATGATGTTCGGCACCGCCGGGTTGCCGCATATCCTGATGCGCTTCTTTACCGTCAGCGACGCCAAGGAAGCGCGCAAGAGCGTGTTCTACGCCACCGGTTTCATTGGCTACTTCTACCTGCTGCTGATCATCGTCGGCTTCGGCGCCATCGTCATGGTGGGTACTGACCCAAGCTTCCGGGATGCCAACGGCGCGATCATCGGCGGCGGCAACATGATCGCCGTGCACCTGGCACAGGCCGTGGGCGGCAACCTGTTCCTCGGGTTCATTTCGGCGGTGGCCTTCGCGACCATCCTGGCCGTGGTCGCCGGGCTGGCGTTGTCCGGCGCGTCGGCGGTGTCCCACGACCTGTATGCCTGCGTGATCCGCAAGGGCCAGGCCAGCGAGCAGCAGGAAATCCGCGTGTCGCGCATCGCCACGCTGTGCATCGGCGTGCTGGCGATCATCCTCGGCCTGCTGTTTGAGTCGCAGAACATTGCGTTCCTGTCCGGCCTGGTACTGGCAATCGCCGCCTCGGTGAATTTCCCGGTGCTGTTCCTCTCGATGTACTGGAAGGGCCTGACCACCCGTGGCGCGGTGACCGGCAGCCTGGCGGGACTGGTCTCGGCCATCGTGCTGCTGGTGCTGAGCCCGGCGGTGTGGGTCAACGTACTGCATTACGACAAGGCGCTGTTCCCCTATTCCAACCCTGCCCTGTTTTCCATGAGCCTGGCGTTTTTCAGCGCCTGGGTCTTTTCCGTCACCGACCGCTCGCCCCGCGCTGCCGTTGAACGCGGGCGTTACCTGGCGCAGTTCATTCGCTCCATGACCGGCATTGGTGCCGCAGGCGCCAGCAAACACTAACTCTCATTTTCCAACCCGGAGGAATCGTGATGTCTCACGCCCCTACCCTGCAAAGTTTTATCGCTGGCCGCTGGATCGGCCAACACGGCGCCCAGGTGCTGCGCAGCGCCATTGACGGCCACGAGCTGGCACGCACTCACGAGGAGCGCCCGGACTTCGCCGAAGCCATCGAACACGGGCGCCGCCAGGGTGTCAGCGGGCTGATGGCCCTGGATTTCCAGCAACGGGCCCAGCGCCTCAAGGCCATCGCGCTGTACCTGAGCGAGCGCAAGGAACAGCTCTACGCCCTTTCCCACCACAGCGGCGCGACCCGTGCCGACAGCTGGATCGATATCGAAGGCGGCAACAGCACGCTGTTCACCTACGCCAGCCTGGGCTCGCGGGAATTGCCGTCGGGCAATATCGTCCACGAAGGCCCGGCGATGCAGCTGAGCAAGCTCGGCAGCTTTGCCGGCACCCATATCCTGGTGCCTCGTGGCGGCCTGGTGGTGCACATCAACGCGTTCAACTTCCCGATCTGGGGCATGCTGGAAAAATTCGCCCCGAGTTTCCTGGCGGGCATGCCATGCATCGTCAAGCCGGCCAGCGCCACCAGCTACCTGACCGAAGCCGTGGTGCGCCTGATGGACGAATCCGGCCTGCTGCCACCCGGCAGCCTGCAACTGGTGATCGGCAGCACCGGCGACCTGCTCGACCGCCTGCAAGGCCAGGACGTGGTGACCTTCACCGGCTCCGCCGACACCGCCGCCAAGCTGCGGGTCAACCCGAACCTGATCCGCAACTCGGTGCCGTTCAACGCCGAGGCCGACTCGCTGAACTGCGCGATCCTCGCCCCGGACGTAAGCCCGGACGACGAAGAGTTCGAGCTGTTCATCAAGGAAGTCGCCCGGGAAATGACCACCAAGGCCGGGCAGAAATGCACCGCCATTCGCCGCGCCATCGTGCCGGCCAAACATATCGACGCCGTCGCCACCCGCCTGCGGGACCGCCTGAAAAAAGTCGTGGTGGGCGACCCGTCGGTGGAAGGCGTGCGCATGGGCGCACTGGCCTCCCACGACCAGCAGAAAGACGTGGCCGAACGCCTGGAAAGCCTGCTGCAGAGCAGCGACATGCTGTTCGGCGCCCGCGACGGCTTCGAACCCCGCGGTGAAAACGTCAGCCAGGGCGCATTCTTCGCCCCGACCCTGCTGCAAGCCCGCGACCCGCATGCGGAAGGCGGCGCCCACGACATCGAGGCCTTCGGCCCGGTCAGCACGCTGATGGCCTACGACGACCTCGACGAAGCCCTGGCCCTGGCCGCACGCGGCAAAGGCAGCCTCGTCGCGAGCCTGATCACCAAAGACCCGCAGATCGCTGCCAAAGCCATCCCGGTGGCTGCCGCGTGGCACGGCCGCCTGCTGGTGCTCGACCGCGAATCCGCCGCCGAATCCACCGGCCACGGCTCGCCCCTGCCGCAACTCAAGCACGGCGGGCCGGGCCGCGCCGGTGGCGGCGAAGAACTCGGCGGCTTGCGCGCCGTGAAACACTACCTGCAACGCGCAGCAGTACAGGGCTCACCGACCATGCTGGCGGCGGTCACCGGCGAGTACGTACGCGGCGCCAAGGTCATCGAGACCGAAGTGCACCCGTTCCGCCGCTTCTTCCAGGACCTGCAGATTGGCGAATCGCTGCTGACCCACCGCCGCACCGTCACCGAGGCCGACCTGGTGAACTTCGGCTGCCTGTCGGGCGATCACTTCTACATGCACTTCGATGACATCGCCGCCAAGGAATCGCAATTCGGCAAACGCATTGCCCATGGTTACTTTGTGCTGTCGGCGGCGGCCGGGCTGTTTGTGTCCCCGGCACCGGGGCCGGTGCTGGCGAACTACGGGCTGGACACCCTGCGGTTTATCAACCCGGTGGGCATTGGCGACACCATCCAGGCGCGTCTGACCTGCAAGCGCAAGATCGACCAGGGCAAGAAGAGCCCCCAGGGCATTCCGCAAGGCGTGGTGGCGTGGGATGTGGAGGTGACCAACCAGTTGGGTGAGCTGGTGGCCAGTTATGACATCTTGACGTTGGTGGTCAAACGCGAGGAGTGAGTGCTGAGACCAATGTGGGAGCTGTCGAGCCCCGGCGAGGCTGCGATGGGATCACCGCGCCGTACCTGCCAGACTGCGGCGCCTGCATCGCAGCCTC
>NZ_JACAOM010000127.1:0-405 GCF_013386245.1 Pseudomonas sp. 21615526
AAAATGACAATTACTTACAAATTTTACCTTAGCCTGATCCGTTACCAGTGAAAGTAACGTTCAGTCTATCTTTCTATCACATACCCAAATTTTTAAAGAACGATCTAATCAAAGACTAGAAATCAACATTCACCATCATATCGATGGAATGCTCATTTCTAAGCTTTCAAGACAGAAGCAGTAGTGGTGGAGCCAAACGGGATCGAACCGTTGACCTCCTGCGTGCAAGGCAGGCGCTCTCCCAGCTGAGCTATGGCCCCGTATTTCTACAGGCGTTTCCCACACAAAATTGGTGGGTCTGGGCAGATTCGAACTGCCGACCTCACCCTTATCAGGGGTGCGCTCTAACCAACTGAGCTACAGACCCAATTTCGGGCTGCTTCTTTATCGTCTTCTTCAATGAAT